>NZ_JBIMLI010000426.1:0-516 GCF_051859755.1 Limnospira sp. | reverse complement strand
TCCTTTTGCGGCTTCCTTTGTGGGTAGTGCGATCGCCACTAGCTTATTTTCCCCCCGTTACTATGTTCCCCCCGCATATCAGTCCGGTAGTTCATTAGTTGGCTATGGCGGTTCTGGTAACACCTACAACCAGGCGGTCACCCAATATCGCACTAGGTACAATGAACCTCCCGCCTCCGTTAGAAATCGGCAAACCTTCCGCACTACTGGAACCGCTCGCAGTTCTTCCCCTAGTTCTACTACTCGCCAAACTAACCCCAATGTTAATCGCTCAACCGGTTCTGGCGCGGGAACTAGCAATTTGCGTCAGTCTCAGCAGGCTCGTCCCCAAAGACAACGTACACCCAGTTTTGGTAGTGGTAGTAGAAGTCCCAGCCGTTCCGGTTCCTCTGGAAGACGGCGACGTTAATTGACATCATGATCTAGGGGGTGGGTTCGAGAGCATGATTTAATCTCAAATTCGGTTAATATTTTAGGGCAATAGGGTATAATAAGCGAGAAGGGTTGAGGATAAAC
>NZ_JBIMLI010000425.1:0-518 GCF_051859755.1 Limnospira sp. | reverse complement strand
CATCCTCTCGCAGCTTTCGCTACAGCATCAGGTAGGTTGATCCCCGCCTAATTGCCTTGAGAATTGGACTCTCCCTTTACCCTCGGCTTAACGTTAGGGTAGCTCCCGTCGAGTCTCTGCACCTTCCGATCAAGAAGTTCCAGAAATTAGGTATTTCCTTCACCCCTTCAAAGGCTTGGCTCAGGATTGCCTTGTCTGCGAACAGATTTAGGTTTCCCTGAGTTTGAGAGCCGTCACTTGAGGGATTTCTCACCCCAAGGCTCAGTTTTCTAAGTCCGTAGCGTCTACCATTCCGCCACGCCCCCAGGTCGCTTATTTAAAAGCACAATCTATATTTGAGCATCTTTCTGGAATTTTGGCAACTATTTTCCCAAATTTTTTGAACGGTAGGGAAAAATCGGAGCGATCGCAAGTGGTGGGAGAGCCTCATAGAGCAAGAATTTAATCCAAGATTTGCTTGATATCTTAGGACAATAAGGTACAATACCCCAAAAGATTCGCAACTCAATAATGAATAT
>NZ_JBIMLI010000424.1:0-520 GCF_051859755.1 Limnospira sp. | reverse complement strand
GAAGGTCTCGCACCCATACTTGGTATTGTAGCGCATCGCCCTAATTGGTTCAACTAATCTGCGATTAAATTAAGCTCTCCCACCGTTTGATGGAGGTGGGTACTTCTACCAGTCTCAGCCCCTTGACAATCTCGGTACTGAAAATGCTAGGATAAAAATTTGCTAAACTTTTGCTAAAGTATGGCATAATGGATAGGCTCTGAGTTAAACTAAAAATATTTTTAACGAATCCGAGCCAGCAGTCCGGCTCTGTTGCCCTTTGGTAAGAGTCAGAATCAAAGCTAGGTCAGAGTCCTGGTCTTAACTTTAAAGACTAAGGCACAGACAAGCGGGCAATATGGATACATACTTAGAGATGGCAGTTGAGTCAAATCACTCAGCCAACTAAGAGAAAACTCAATAGGAGTCCCCGGTAATAGCGTCGAGCTTAACGGGGTCTGATATTAAGAGCATGATTTAATCTCAAATTAGGTTAACATTTTACGGCAATACGGTATAATACCAAGTATGGTGCGAGACC
>NZ_JBIMLI010000423.1:0-520 GCF_051859755.1 Limnospira sp. | reverse complement strand
GCAGTTTGATTCTCTCCATGATGCCATGGATTCCGTTCTCAAAGCTGCGTCCTAACCACCTTGACTAATGCTATAAATGTTTTTCTCTAAATTCAGATTTGAGAGCGGCCTTGATTATTGGGAACCACAGCAACTTAGCCGAAAGTTGGGGGAGTTTCAGAAATCGTTGGATATTTCGGAGGCGACTACTGTATTGAATGGGTTGTGGAAAAACGTTGGCGAGGGTTGATAATCTGACTTGCCGATAACTTTGAAGCATCAACACTAAGAGTTCTAACGTCTGTGCTTGACTCTCGCTCAAATTGATTCGTAATAGTTTTTGGTATAATGTCCTTAGCATTTTTTGTCAGGGTGGCTCCCAAGGCCACCCGCTTTTTGACGATATCTCCATTATCTCAAACAATTGCCCTGTCTGGGTTTGACCTCCGTTGTCACCCTCTCAGCATCAGAACTGTAACCTCCAGGACAGGGATTTTCTCGAAATTGGCGACCACATTCACGGCACAGGTAACTCTGTTTT
>NZ_JBIMLI010000422.1:0-522 GCF_051859755.1 Limnospira sp. | reverse complement strand
CTATTTCATACCCGAAGGTCTCGCACCATACTTGGTATTATACCGTATTGCCGTCAAATGTTAACCTAATTTGAGATGAAATCATGCTCCAAAACTGCTACTGAAAATCTTAGCGTGACATGAGCGATCGCTGCTCCTGCCCAGAACTTTTCTAACCAGAAACCCGGTTTCTTTTAGGTTCCTTGGGTAGGGGCGGGTTCAACGGTTAACCATACCCCACACCAGCCGACTGTCTAAACCCGCCCCAGTGATAGAAACGGGCTTTCTTTTAGATTCCTTGGGTAGGGGCGGGTTCAACGGTTAGCCGTACCCCACACCAGCCGACTGTCTAAACCCGCCCCAGTGATAGAAACGGGCTTTCTTTTAGGTTCCTTGGGTAGGGGCGGGTGGGAGGGTTAGCCATACCCAACACTAGGCGACTGTCTCAACTCGCCCAAGGGATAGAAAGAAGCGTTTACCTTTGCCTTGGAGTTGTAGAAGTCCAGATTGGTGTCAAGGGACTTAATGCGATCGCTTTTTTGT
>NZ_JBIMLI010000421.1:0-524 GCF_051859755.1 Limnospira sp. | reverse complement strand
CACCCAGCTTTATTCGGAGGTTGGGTTGAGGAACGAAACCCCACATTATGGCTCAATTTGCGGGGATTGACTGACTCAAATCAACCCAGATTTTTTAGCTTTTGCTTACCCATAAATTGTCTGCAAAAATCAAGAAATAAACCCATGATTAAACCACAGCAACTCATCGAAATCGGATTGATAACAGCCACATTATCCGTGATGCTAGGGGAGTCAGTCCTGGCGACCTCATCACAGCTAAAAACCAATTCATCATCCCCTCAACCAACGCCTATAATTATCGCCCAAAATAGCAGTAATTCTGAAGCGGATAGATTGTTAAATGAGGGATTCATACTATTTCAACAAGGAACCGCCGAATCATTACGAGAAGCCCTAGAAAAGTTGCAAGCCGCCCGCGAACTCTATCGCGCTGCTAGGGATAAGGGAAATGAAGCCGTCACCCTGCTGGGTATGGGGAGAATTAATGATTTATTAGGAGAAAAACAAACAGCCCTAGACTACTACAACCAAGCTTTACCCCT
>NZ_JBIMLI010000420.1:0-525 GCF_051859755.1 Limnospira sp. | reverse complement strand
TTGGATAGTTGACCCCCAAACTCAAACCATCCTAGTTTTAGAAATCACCGAAACTGGCTACACAGAAATCGGAGTTTGTGCGGGAGATAATTTAATCATATCACCCCAATTTAGACAGCTTGATTTAACAGCATATCAAGTGTTTAATCCCGGTTCTTAATTAACCCTATTAGTTAAAGGAGTTCATCTTATGCTAGAAGCCAAACCCAGATTTCAAAGTTTTGATGAATATTTATCTTATCATGATGCTTCCGAAAAACTCTATGAATTATTCAACGGAGAACTCATAGAAATGCCTCCAGAATCAGGTTTAAATATTGAAATAGCCACATTTTTACTAATTCAATTTGCTGCTATTGTCGGCTATCGTCGCGTCCGAGGTCAAGGATTAGAATTAGAAGTGAGAGGTGAACCCAAAAATCGTTATCCAGATTTAACCATTATTCGACCAGAACATATTGAGCAACTCTCCCAACGTAATACCATTCGCCTGTCGATGTTACCACCTTTATTAGTCATAGAAGT
>NZ_JBIMLI010000419.1:0-528 GCF_051859755.1 Limnospira sp. | reverse complement strand
CCCAGCGGCGGGAGGAAGTTTCGTCCTTTACCGGTCAGGACTCATCAGGCGGTGAAATCTAGATCTTCTAATTCAGCGAGTGCATCCTCCAAAGCTACATAAATTCGGCCATGGCAGTATTCAAGGTGTTTTGCGTAAGCCTCCGGCTCATTGATTAAGGAAGTGTTAGACGCAAAATCGATAACTGTTAAATTGATAATGGTGTTCTCAATCTTTGCTTTAGTGTGAACTAAACAGTCCATAAGCGAGTTTACATTGACTACTAAGTGGACCCATGAGGAAGGGGAATGTTTATCCTCATTGTCGGTAAGATTCTCGCTGTAGTTGTTGGCTTCTACTTTCACAGCCCGTGCTAACTGTTCCAAGTAGTTGCTGATGTTTTCCCTGGTTAAGGGTTCGTTGGGATTCTGGACTTGGGCTTTTAACCACAGAGAGGAAACCTGTACGCTAATATTTTCAATGGACTTTAAGACTTCCTCTTTTAGCTGTTTGGTGTATTGGGTTTGTGGGTTTCGCTGGTTTGTGCTA
>NZ_JBIMLI010000418.1:0-529 GCF_051859755.1 Limnospira sp. | reverse complement strand
TAAAATACCAAATGCCACCAATGTGATTCTGCAAACACTTGGAAAAGGACAAGGTCTTGGGTACTAAGCGAGACACTGGTTGTCTCAAGGTATTGTTAAACCTTTCGATGTAGCTGGTCAAACCTGTATCCTTCCCAACCCCTTGATGACGTTTACTCGGTAGAACAGCCTCATAGGCCCCCCAGAAATCTGTATAAGCCACCGCACATTGGCGATACACTGGGGGCAATGACTCCCACAATTGGCGGGCTGCGGCTTCATCCCGTGCACCAATGTAAACACCGACAATCTCACGGGTTTTTACGTCGAGAGCTAACCAAATCCACTGTTTGTTTCCTCAGGGTACGAAAAGACCACAATTCATCACATTGAATCGTTAACCTCCCGTTTTTTTGTGCCTCACCTGGACTTGGCGGGGCACAGAGGCATATTTCTGATTGACGTATAGCACAAGACAGGAAAGTTAGGACGTATAATGGAGAGGACGAGATGACTAAGAAGACCCAAAAGGCCAGCCCCCTATAGTTAC
>NZ_JBIMLI010000417.1:0-531 GCF_051859755.1 Limnospira sp. | reverse complement strand
TCACGCTTGCTGTTATTTCAGGCATTGCAGCCCTATTTGATGCCTAAACGTCTCGCACGATTAATTTTAGGATGGGGTTTCTACTCGCGGCAGTCCCATACTATAGTTGACCGCCCTAGTACCGAGATTATAGGAGATTTGACCGGATTGCAAAAGCGATCGCACAAAATGCTCTAAATCTGATCCAATGCGACGGAGATTATATTCTGTCAAATCTTCCCCTTCCGATGCTGCGACTAACTCATCAAACTTTCGATAGACTTGTTGCAGGGCTTCATCATTCCAGTTAAATTCATTATCTGGGTCAATGTCAATGGTCAATTTTTCTTCACTGGGAATGATTTCGTTATCCTGAAGTTCCGCAGTCAAAATGTGAATGTGACGGGTTGTAGACTTTAACAGCATAGTTTAGGATGAGTGAGACTAAGTGCCTATTATACACTTATTACGGCGACTGTGATCCCAACAATCACCAGAGGCTAGGCTAATTGATAAGTGCGAGACGTTTAGGAGACCAAATAAGGCTGCAAT
>NZ_JBIMLI010000416.1:0-531 GCF_051859755.1 Limnospira sp. | reverse complement strand
CAGGCTGAATGTATTATCGAAGACCTGGGAAACGGTGTAACCCTGGAGATGGTGCTAATTCCGGGGGGAACCTTTATTATGGGTTCACCTGCATCCGAAAAGCGATGGAGTCGCTATCATGGCGAAGAAGAACCCCAACACCAAGTCACGATTAAACCCTTCCTAATGGGGAAATATCCGGTTACCCAAGCACAATGGCAACAAGTGGCTAGTTTCCCCAAACTTCAACGGGACCTGAGCCTAGACCCCCCAAGATTTAAAGGATTAAATCTTCCCGTTGAATCGGTTTCATGGTATGATGTAATGGAGTGGTGCGATCGCCTCTCAAAAGTAATCAGCAAACCCTACCGATTACCCAGTGAAGCCGAGTGGGAATATGCAGCTCGCGCCGGAACCACTAGCCCCTTTCATGTCGGTGATACCCTGACCACCGACCTCGCCAACTACCGTGGCGACTACACCTATAGCTCAGGACCCAAGGGAGCCTACCGCGAACAAACCACCCCCGTCGGTCAGTTTCAACACGCCAAC
>NZ_JBIMLI010000415.1:0-532 GCF_051859755.1 Limnospira sp. | reverse complement strand
CTTACCACCAGTAAACCTACTGTAATAGGTATAGTCTGCACTAAACTAGGAAAATGGGATTTACCATTGATACTGTGGTTATTCATAATTCGACTTTCCTTGGAAATGAGCTTTAGTTATATCTCGTTTCTATAGGGTTTGATTGTCGCCTTTTATGGGGGTCTAAGATTAATCTCGATGGTACTTTGACATTCCCAGACCCATTTTGACCCGTCTACCACCATTATAGCTTTATGTTTGGGGACACAGTTGATGTTTTCGTCAATTTTACAAAAATGTTCGGCCAAATTGCCGCCGGGGGTTGACAACTGCCAAGAATTAATGGTATCGTTTAATTTAACAGTTTTATAATTAAAGTTTATCTAATTTTTAAATAATAGCAAATATTTCAATTATATGTGCGAGACGTTTAGGAGTGAAATAGGGCTGCAATGCTCGAAATAACCTCCTAGAGGGGAATAAACTGATTCAACCCAGTTACCCCTTAACTGTTTATATGTTCCAACGCTCGGGCTGAAAACGAGCAAGGCAG
>NZ_JBIMLI010000414.1:0-548 GCF_051859755.1 Limnospira sp. | reverse complement strand
CACCGAAGCTAACAGAGCCGCACACCAAATATTCAGATCCAAGCACAACCTTAAAGTCTCAGTCATCTTGAGTTAGCTTAACTGCAGCATCAAGGATATCGTCTTCAGTTACCAAAGAATCTAACCACTCCTTATTTAGCTGCGGTTGAATTTTTTGTATAGCTTCATGGTACTGACTTTCCAAAATAGCCCGGGCGACAATATTAGCCATCTCAACTTTTTCGGCACCGGAAACGACGTTACCGGCTAACCATACAGCAGGTGGCAGCAGGGAGCAAAATTCGATCGCTAATTTAGCAATTTGAGAAGGAGACAAATTCTGTTTTTTGGATAAAACATCGATTTGTCTTAAAGTTTCATTATCTAGGTTAACCGGCAGATTTTCCATGACAAGCGGGGTAACAATGACTGTGGAATTGAACTTTTAAGATAGCCCCAAAATATCTCGCATAATATTTAACATTTTTACATTGTCTATATTTAAAATCTGTGCGATCGCCATCCTCATTTCCCTGGATTTCAGTAATCCTGCTAGGGTAGTGGTAGGC
>NZ_JBIMLI010000413.1:0-550 GCF_051859755.1 Limnospira sp. | reverse complement strand
TCGCCTTTTCCATATTAACCAGGGCTTCGGTGAGTTCGCCTTGGGAACGTTGGAGAGAAGCCATATTGGTGAGGGTAGTAGCTTCCCCCCGTCTATCCTCCACAGCCCTTCTTAGGGGTAAAGCTTGGTTGTAGTAGTCTAGGGCTGTTTGTTTTTCTCCCAGGGAGTCGTACACAGCGCCAATATTGTTGAGAGTAGCAGCTTCCCCCCGTCTATCCTCCACAGCCCTGAATAGGGGTAAAGCTTGGTTGTAGTAGTCTAGGGCTGTTTGTTTTTCTCCCAGGTCGGAGTACACATGGCCAATATTGTTGAGAGTACCAGCTTCCCCCCCTCTATCCTCCACAGCCCTTCTTAGGGGTAAAGCTTGGTTAAGGTAGTCTAGGGCTGTTTGTTTTTCTCCCAGGGAGTCGTACACAAGGCCAATATTGTTGAGAGTAGTAGCTTCCCCCCCTCTATCCTCCACAGCCCGATACAGGGGTAAAGCTTGGTTGTAGTAGTCTAGGGCTGTTTGTTTTTCTCCTAATAAATCATTAATTCTCCCCATACCCAG
>NZ_JBIMLI010000412.1:0-552 GCF_051859755.1 Limnospira sp. | reverse complement strand
GTTGACCCTGATATGCCCGAATCATTGCCTGACCCTGACCCATTTTCAGCCGGGCTTCAAGGTTAATCCCTAACAGTCTAATTACAGCAGTCTAATTGGGAAATAGAAAAGGCTACCCGTAAAAAGGTAGCCAATACACCAAACATCGAGGACTATCACCATGATATCAAAGCACTGGAAAGAAGTGCGGTTAAATCTCAGGAATATTAAACTTGACCCGTTGATGTATGTGGGAATGTCGTTTGCTCTAAAGGTTCCTAACTATGCAGGAAGAGGACAACTTCAATGGCAATTAACAGCCGTTAAGTTTGATAAAGAATTTCTGGCTTATTGTCTGGGAGAAATGATTAAAAAATTAATTCCATTACACCCAGATAAAATTGAGGAAATTCTCAACGAGGCACTCGAATATTATCGAGCGGAATGGAACATTTATCAAACTGAATCTGGCGGCGATAGAGAGCCAGATAATGAAACTTATTTTGGGGAGATAAATGATGATTAACAAGTATCATGCCAAAGGACAATACTACGACGGGTATTACTTTGGGT
>NZ_JBIMLI010000411.1:0-562 GCF_051859755.1 Limnospira sp. | reverse complement strand
GCAGTTTGATTCTCTCCATGATGCCATGGATTCCGTTCTCAAAGTTACGTCCTAACCACCTTGACTAATGCTATAACTAAAACTAGGATAAATCTGCATCTTCTGCCAGAATTTGTGTTCCCCAAAGGTGTTACTGACATTTAGATAACCATGGGCAAAATCATTAGTATTGAAACGATTAATAGTTTTGGGAATCTCCGTATAGGAGGATAACTTTTCGGTAATCCGATTGGTCAGTTCACTGCGTAATTGGGTAGCTACATTATTCACAGCTTGTTGTCCACTGCTATAACCAATCCATCCTACCAAACCAACCCCTCCCACAATTGGCAAAAGAAAGGGAATCAGTAGGGTTTTTCTGAGACGAAATCGACGAAAAGGTGAGTTTTGATCGAGGTTAATAGCCAGTTTAAATCAGATAGTTTCTGGGGATCAAAAAATTGTTTTCCCCTACAGTATTAAAGCCCCGACTAAAGTGCGGGCGGGGATATATAGCATTAGTCAAGGTGGTTAGGACGCAGCTTTGAGAACGGAATCCATGGCATCATGGAGAGAATCAAAC
>NZ_JBIMLI010000410.1:0-573 GCF_051859755.1 Limnospira sp. | reverse complement strand
AAACTCATAATGAGTCCACATATCTTTCAGAAAATAATCCGAAGGAACGGTTTGATTTAAATCGTTGCCTACATAACGTCCATTACCAACATCGGGACTATCCCAACCCCAATTTTCTGAAAAACCTATATTGCCATCACTTCTAATATTGGAAACGGTTTTATCCTCTACTACAGTGATAGAATCATCATTACTCCAGTCATAAATATTTATACGCCAGTTATCTCGCAAGTTTATCGGTTCATTATTAGTGTGATCGGTTGATTGACCATTAGTGTCATCAGTTAATACGGGATTCCAAGTTAAATCAAAGTAAGCAACTTCTTGGATTTCAGAATATTCAACATAAATCACATACTCACCATTTTGTTGTGGAGTAAAAGTATATGTTCTGGTGTCATAAGCGGTTTCCCATTCCCAATCATTACGAGTTATAAATTCCCAATTTTCACTATCAATTGGACGAGCCGCTATTCTAAAACCATCATCTGAACGTACCGTAAACTCATATTGTTGTCCGGCTTGAAACTCATACTGAGTTAACATATCTTTCAGAAAATAATCTGAAGGAAC
>NZ_JBIMLI010000409.1:0-573 GCF_051859755.1 Limnospira sp. | reverse complement strand
CGTTGCCTGTGGTTGCCGGAATTGCAGGCGCAGCGGTAGAATCGTTGCCTGTGGTTGCGGGAATTGCAGTAGGAGCGGCAGAAGCCTCGTTGCCTGTGGTTGCCGGAATTGCAGGCGCAGCGGTAGAATCGTTGCCTGTGGTTGCGGGAATTGCAGTAGGAGCGACAGAAGCCTCGTTGCCTGTGGTTGCTGGAATTGCAGTAGGAGTGGCAGAAGCCTCGTTGCCTGTGGTTGCCGGAATTGCAGCCGGAGCGGTGGCAGAAGCTTTGTTGCCTGTGGTTGTGCCTGTCGTTATAGGTTCTACGGTAATTAAGGTTACAGTTGAGATTATTAACTCTCCAGAACCGCAACCAAAACTCAAACCAGCATGAAAGCTCCTGAGAAGTGGCTAGACTCAACTTCGTAGGTTGGGTGAAACTCCGTGAAACCCAACAATTAGGGGTTAAAGATGGTGGTGTTGGGTTCCGTACCTCCACCCAACCTACTCAAATAGGCTAACCCCCGACAAGCATATCATGATGACGGAGAGTTTAACATCTGAGTACCAAGGACTAACTGGACTATGGAGGTTTA
>NZ_JBIMLI010000408.1:0-582 GCF_051859755.1 Limnospira sp. | reverse complement strand
AGATATTCACTAGGTGAGAGTCCATGTGTATCCTTGGTTTTTACGCTGTCTTTGTCAAGCTGGTAAATAGCGGTATTTTGGTCTACTAATGTATTTTGGTTTTTACGCATCTGTCAGTGATTTTCAACTCATGGACAAAATCATTTTTCCAAAATACGATTGAGTTATTGAGTTGGAAATCACTGTTTTTGATATTTTTTGTTGTTGATGATGATTATTTTTAATCTAATTAATACTTATAAATACATAAGAAACATATAAGCCCAAAAAAATAAAAGAATTATTGACTTTATACCATAATTGTGAAATGTTTAAATTATCGCCACATACAACTCAAACAAAAGACCACTATTTTTTTATATAGTGGTCAATTCTCTTTGTCTACTTTTTGATGCTGATTTATTTTTTCACACTCTTATTGCCTTCGCTGCTAACAGGAGCATCAGCGAAAAGTTCACCCTGTACTTGGTTTGGTGCTTCACTTCTCTCAACAGTTAATTCACCCAGGTTAGCTAGGGCAAGCCCATCGCTGCTAGGAATTCTGAACATACTGTTATAGGTTCTTAATGATGCTGGCTTGAT
>NZ_JBIMLI010000407.1:0-587 GCF_051859755.1 Limnospira sp. | reverse complement strand
GATGAAAGCGATCGCCGTTTCGAGGAAACCAAGCAACTCCTCCAGCGACAGTCCGAAGAAAGCGATCGCCGCTTCGAGGAAACCAAGCAACTCCTCCAGCGACAGTCCGAAGAAAGCGATTCTCGTTCCGAGACGCTGGGCGAACGTCGTTCCGAGACGCTGGGCGAACGTCGTTCCGAGATGCCATGCGATCAATTTAAGCCCCGTTCTCAATGAGTTACTAATTTTAATAAGGTCGGTTTTCTCGCCCGTGATAGACTCGCAAAACAATCACATCGTCTCCCAGAAGAGTGTAATGAATGACATAACCATATTTACCAATAGAAACGAAGAGTTTACGCAATCCCGGACTTTGACCGATCGCCGTACCTCTGCGGGGATTATCCTGTAAACTTTCGGCAGAAGAGACAATCCCTCGTACCGCCCGGGCGGCAGCGTCAGCATTGTTAATTTTTAAAAAATCGTAATGACGATTGAGATCGTCTACTGCGCCTTCAGTCCAAACTATCTGGGGCATGGGCCTTCCCGATCCGTTCCCAAGCGATCGGCCCATTCGCGCACGCGGTCATGGGGTACTGAGACACCTT
>NZ_JBIMLI010000406.1:0-598 GCF_051859755.1 Limnospira sp. | reverse complement strand
GGAGGCAGTCTGGGTTGAGACACTGGCTCATAATCAGGAGGGTTATTGATACCTGATTCTACATTACCATAAATGCCGAAAATTAACCGGCTTTTTCACAGAAACCTGATTTATCACGGCTGGGGAAGTTGGGTTTCGCTGCGCTTCACCCAACCTACATCGTTGTTGTTTACACAAGGGCAATTTAAATTTAACATTTCTTTACACACAAATCCATATTTATGGTGTAAAATTGGGCAAATATAAAAAAAGCTCGCTGCGATCGCTCAAAAGGGTAAATGGCTAACAGGGTAAAGGGCAAAACCGCAAAAGCGCTAAGAGCTAAGAGTCGGGGGGGGCACAGGCTACCCGAAAACCGTAGTTGAGGTTGAGGATGTCCGGGCCGACCCAGTCGCGGAAGGCACAACGGCAGCTCTCTGGAAGGTCGTCCCACGAACCGCCGCGCAGCACTCGGTCGTCTTTGCTTTCCAAAAACTTGACTAAATATTCAATAGGGTTTTGATAACGATTATCGTTCCCAACATCCCACACACGACCATCCGAAGGCGCACCATTGTAGCTGTCGTGATTGTAGCTGTCGTGCCAGGGGTCAGCGCAC
>NZ_JBIMLI010000405.1:0-602 GCF_051859755.1 Limnospira sp. | reverse complement strand
CGAAGATGATGTTAATAATGATGATTTGCGGGAAGATGTAATTCTTGATGACCACTCGGCTCGCGCCTACAGTGACCAGGCTATGTTCTCTGATGACCTCGTAGATAATGAGGATGATGAGGATAATGAGTTTGCTATCAATGATGATTCTGATAATTTCCCTTTAATTGATGACGACGATGAAGAACCTTTCTCGTCTGCTATCATCACTGATGACATCCTTGATGACGACGATTTCTAACACCGTGCCTAATTAGGCAATAAACAAGAGTAGAGACAAAGCGTACCTTGTCTCTACTTTTTTGTTACGGAAGTTATGTTAAGTTTTGTAACGAAAAATTAACAAATGCTGCAAAAATTTTTTTTTGGGGGGAGTGGTTGCTTTTTGCGGGGAGTTATGGTATACTGCTAAATAATTCAGATATTGGAAATTTTAATAATTTAACACAAATTACAATTATAAAAAAGTATATCTTGATGATATAGCATTAGTCAAGGTGGTTAGGACGCAGCTTGACTAATGCTATACCCGATGATACAGCCTTTACACAAAACACAAAGTACAGTATAATGTATGGCTATTGTATCAGTTATCACAACCA
>NZ_JBIMLI010000404.1:0-606 GCF_051859755.1 Limnospira sp. | reverse complement strand
CATTATGTCTTCGAGCCTGAGTTCTGCAATCCGGCCGCAGGATGGGAGAAAGGGCAGGTTGAGAAGAGCGTGCGCGACGCGCGGCATCGCATGTGGCAGCTGATGCCGGCCTTTCCGGATCTGGGCGCGCTGAATGACTGGCTGGAAGAGCGCTGCAAGCTGCTGTGGGCTGAGACGGCCCATGGCAGGTTGCCTGGAAGCATCGCCGATGTGTGGGAGGCTGAGAAGCCTGCCCTGATGCCGCTCCCCACAATGTTCGATGGTTTTGTCGAGGAAAGAAAGCGCGTCTCGCCGACCTGCCTGATCACCTTTGATCGCACCCGTTATTCTGTGCCCGCCAGCTTTGCAAACCGCCCTGTCAGCCTGCGCATTTACCCTGATCGGCTGGTGCTTGTGGCCGAGGGCCACGTGATTTGCACGCATGAGCGCATCATCGACCGGTCGCACCGCCAGCCAGGGCGCGTTATCTATGATTGGCGCCATTATCTTGCGGTGGTTCAGCGCAAGCCCGGAGCGCTGCGCAATGGGGCACCCTTCGTGGAAATGCCTGAACCCTTCCACATGTTACAGGCGAAGATACTGCGCCAGCCTGGCGGGGACCGCGAA
>NZ_JBIMLI010000403.1:0-625 GCF_051859755.1 Limnospira sp. | reverse complement strand
GCTTGTTGGTGTAACTCTACAGAAGTCAAAAAACGACGACCATCGGGATAATATAACTCTAAACCCGTGGGCGGAAATTCAAAGCGAATCTGGAGGCGAGGACTCACCCAACCAGACATTTCCTCAATCATTTTTAACTCACTCTCACCACGCCGCCATCCCGCCAAATCCAAACGCTCCGGGTCATATATATAATATTCTTCCACCCCATAACGCTCATAAAACTTAAATTTCCGGTTCATCTCCGCCAAACGATTCCCCGGTGAGAGAATTTCAAACACCACCTGGGGCGCTATATTATCTTCCTCCCACTGCCGATAGGAACCTCGATGACCTTTCGGCCTGCCTATGGCTACCATGGCATCGGGGGCTTGACGGGTTTTATTATCTCCTTCCACCGGATACCAGAGTAAATCTCCCGCCACGAACACATCAGGCCGATTGGCGAACAAAATTTCTAAGTTTTCTTTAATTACCACAATCCACTGGAATTGCTGGGTATTTTCTGCCATCGGCTGTCCGTCACTGTCTGGATAAATTACGGTTGGGGAAACTTGTTGAACCATAGTTATTTTCTCCGACTAGATGAGTCGGGCTAATCTCTGAAGCTGTTTTCTAGTATAGC
>NZ_JBIMLI010000402.1:0-638 GCF_051859755.1 Limnospira sp. | reverse complement strand
AAACGGGCGATCGCCAAAAGTTATTAGAGCAGGTAGCAGCTAAAATTGATGCGATCGCTGACCGGAGAACCCAAAATAACGTGGCAGCATCCACAGCGATTCTGGCGGGTTTGGTCTTAGACAAAGTGTTGATTAAACGATTGTTGAGGCAAGAAATTATGCAAGAATCAGTAATTTATCAAGACATTTGGGAAGAAGCCCTTGAAAAAGGATTACAACAAGGTTTAGAAGAAGGATTACAACAGGGATTACAACAGGGATTACAACAAGGGGTAACTGAAGGTGAAAAGACCTTAATTTTCCGGCTGCTCAATAGGAGATTAGGCAGTTTGCCAGAAACGGTCATCGGTCAAATCAATCAGTTACCATTACCCGCATTAGAGGAGTTAGGAGAAGCATTACTAGACTTTTCTGAGATCAATGATTTGCGGGTATGGCTAGTCTCCAACTCGCCATCAATTTCAGGTAATTAGACTCTGGGAAGAATCCGTAGATACGTTTATAAATGTGCCGGGATTATTACCTTTTGCGGTACTAGCCAAAACGGGCGATCGCCAAAAGTTATTAGAGCAGGTAGCAGCTAAAATTGATGCGATCGCTGACCGGAGAACCCAAAATAACGTGGCAGCATCCACAGC
>NZ_JBIMLI010000401.1:0-639 GCF_051859755.1 Limnospira sp. | reverse complement strand
TCCAGGCACTAGAACCAAATCGTTAAACAGTCCTAAGGGGTTAAGACAGTGCGATTTGGAAAGTACCGACTCTGAACATTAGCGAAGCAAACGTTACGAGCAATCAGAACAGACGCAACAATGTCTAACCATGTTTTCGTTTTAGATACCAACCGCAAGCCCCTGACACCGTGCAAGCCAGGGGTGGCACGATCACTGCTCAAAGCCGGGAAAGCATCGGTATTTCGACGCTACCCATTCACCATTATTCTAAACAAGGAGGTTGACGCTAATCCTGAACCCCTCGAACTCAAATTAGACCCAGGCTCTAAAGTCACTGGAATTGCCTTGAAGCAAGGGAATCATATTATCTTTGCTGCCGAGTTGCAGCACCGAGGACAGCAGATTAAAGAAGCATTGCTCTCTCGTCGTCAACTCCGACGTTCTCGACGAAACCGCAAGACCCGATATCGACCAGCTCGGTTCTTGAATCGGACTCGGAGCAAGGGTTGGTTAGCTCCCAGCTTGCAGCATCGAGTAGATACTCTAATGACCTGGGTTCACCGATTTCGTAGACTTGCCCCAGTTGGCCGCATTACCCAAGAGCTAGTACGGTTCGACCTGCAATTGATGGAAAACCCTGAGATATCAGGTGTTGAG
>NZ_JBIMLI010000400.1:0-647 GCF_051859755.1 Limnospira sp. | reverse complement strand
AACTAATCGAACAAATTCAGCCGGAATTTGACTATATTTGTTGGAAAAGTCTCACAGAAACTCCCACCTTTTCCTCCCTAACAAACCAACTGCAACAATTTTTTTACCAGTCACAAAATCCCCCATTTCCTACAATAATTGATTATTTCCGTCACTGCCGTTGCTTAGTCATATTGGATGACCTACACAATCTTTTTAAAAGCGGTGCATTGGCGGGGGAATACTTGACAGACTTTAAAGAATACCGGACAATTTTTCGGAAAATTGCCAAAAACCATCATCAAAGTTGCGTGATTCTCCTCAGTTGGGAAAAACCTAGAGCCATTGCTACCTTAGAAGCGGAAACACACTCCACCCGCACGTTACACCTGAAAGGATTATCAGCCGATGCTGAGGAAATTTGGCGATCGCACCAATTAACCGACTCCGACAAATGGCCGGAATTAATCAACCTCTATCAAGGACATCCTACCTGGTTAAATATCATCGCCTCAACCATAGTCGAACTATTTGATGGTAGCGTTTCCCTATTTTTAAGCCACAGCGAGGACATCTTTTTAGGTGACTTAGAACCAATTTTAGAATCTCAGTTAGAACGATTATCCCAATTAGAACAACAGGTGATTTCTGGTTTCCGAGACCATCAA
>NZ_JBIMLI010000399.1:0-650 GCF_051859755.1 Limnospira sp. | reverse complement strand
TTACCTTAACGGGTAATAGTGCTATCGTCGCATTGTCAGGCAATAGCCGGATAAATGTCGCGTAAATGTATCAGTTGACTTGAATCAGAGTCTTTTTCTCTACCACTTGGGCTTTTAACTTGTCCGTATCCTGGGGAGTGCCATCTTCTGGGCCTGTTGCCACCTCTATATATAAGTCACCCGTCCCATAATATGGCCCCTTATCATGTGGTCCTTACATTCGAGACTATCAGACAACCTAGCCCCACGTCCCCGCGTCCTTAGTTATCCGCTCCGTCACCTTCAACTCTCCCAGATTTCCAAAAAACTTTTTTAGGTAAAACCCTTGTGCAGTGGGGTTTTTGGGGTGTCACTGAAAAAAAGTCAAATTTTTTTTGAAAAAAGGGTTGACAAACCTAGTTAGGTAATATACATTGGTAAATGCGCTCGAAGGGGAGGCAACGAACCGGAACGCGCCCGAACCTAGAAAAACTAATAGTTTGAAAGCTTAATGACCACCCCAGGTCAATGAATTTATCGGCTACTACTCAGGTTTACCTGAGAGTTAGCCACAGTATAAGCCAGGAGTTCAGAAAAAGCAAGCTGAACTCGTGAAATCCAAAAAATCGGTCTTAGTGCCGACAACACGGAGAGTTTGATCCTGGCTCAGG
>NZ_JBIMLI010000398.1:0-652 GCF_051859755.1 Limnospira sp. | reverse complement strand
CCTACACCATTATGCTTTTCTCTATGCAGTTTTCAAGGTTCTGACTGGAACTTATGTCCAGCTATCTAGTCCTAGATTAACATCTACAGACTTAGGAGCTGTACAGTCACCAACTCTCAATTTCTCAATTCAAGACTACCTCACCCCAACTAGCACCTAATTCTAGGAGAGTGGAGGTAAGCGGACTCGAACCGCTGACTTCTGCCGTGCAAAGGCAGCGCTCTACCAACTGAGCTATACCCCCAGTTTGGGGTGGATGTGGGCCATCCTGGACTTGAACCACCGACCTCACCCTTATCAGGGGTGCGCTCTAACCACCTGAGCTACAGACCCAAAAACACGGGCCTGCAACGACCCATCTGCTCTCTTTATTCAGCTAACCAAGTAATTCGTGTGGACTCTGACCGAAGCATTCGGCTTCGTTTAAGGAGGTGATCCAGCCGCAGGTTCCCCTACGGCTACCTTGTTACGACTTCACCCCAGTCGCTGAGCCTACCGTGGCCGGCTGCCTCCTCTTGCGAGGTTAGCGCACCGTCTTCGGGTAGACCCAACTCCCATGGTGTGACGGGCGGTGTGTACAAGGCCCGGGAACGTATTCACCGCGACATTCTGATTCACGATTACTAGCGATTCCGACTTCATGGGGTCGAGT
>NZ_JBIMLI010000397.1:0-658 GCF_051859755.1 Limnospira sp. | reverse complement strand
GGTTGTAGGTAAAGCTATCTGTTGGGGGTAACTTAGTTCTGGGTAATATCTGGACATGATAGGGTAGGCATTCATATAAATCATTTACACTCCTGTACTGCAGGAGTGTAACGGGGTAGGCTCAATGATTTTTTAACATTCTACACTCCTGTAATACAGGAGTGTATTCAAAAAATACATAGACACCCCCTACAGTCAGAAACCATAGGGGGTCATTAAGTTATTGGGGTAGCTGTTAGGCGTTAGGGCTTACGCCAACCATCATCATCAATATCATCTCTGTTGATTGGGAGATGGGGTGATTGCTTTTTGCCCCCTAACTGTTGTTTACAGGCTATTTGTTCTAACGATTTTTTAAAAAACTCAAATAATATGTCTAACTTTTGATTGTTTAAATCTAGTTTTGATTCGATAATTTTATTCTCCTTGACTATCGCATACGCTGAACACAAGACCACAATTATTATCAAAGCTAATTCAATAATTATGAATCTTTGACAGATTGATATTGTATTCATTGCATTAATCTCCAAAAATAAAGGGTAAACCATTTTATCCGTTCTAACGGGTCAAATACCGCATAAAAATTACTATATGGTGGTGATTCAATTATTTGATATTCATTTAGCCAAATAGTTTCACGTTTAACCATCATATT
>NZ_JBIMLI010000396.1:174-539 GCF_051859755.1 Limnospira sp. | reverse complement strand
TTCAATTATCCGGTGATTATTGCTACTTACCAGGTCTGACGCACCCTACCAGGTCGCCAAGCAAAGGTGCGTCAGTTTTAATTATCTACTCTGAGGTCGCCAAGCAAAGGTGCGTCAGTTTCAATTATCCGGTGATTATTGCTACTTACCAGGTCTGACGCACCCTACCAGGTCGCCAAGCAAAGGTGCGTCAGTTTCAATTATCCGGTGATTATTGCTACTTACCAGGTCTGACGCACCCTACCAGGTCGCCAAGCAAAGGTGCGTCAGTTTCAATTATCTACTCTGAGGTCGCCAAGCAAAGGTGCGTCAGTTTCAATTATCCGGTGATTATTGCTACTTACCAGGTCTGACGCACCCTACCA
>NZ_JBIMLI010000396.1:0-76 GCF_051859755.1 Limnospira sp. | reverse complement strand
CAGGTCGCCAAGCAAAGGTGCGTCAGTTTCAATTATCCGGTGATTATTGCTACTTACCAGGTCTGACGCACCCTAC
>NZ_JBIMLI010000395.1:0-668 GCF_051859755.1 Limnospira sp. | reverse complement strand
GAATTGGTTGAGGACATCCTTGCCATTGTTCACATCTTCAGTTGCCGACTTGACGGACTCAGAAAGTATAAATCTGCCATCAAAAAAGATCCGGATTTATCCCAGTCCTGAACTGGCAAAAACTTGGAAAAAATGGCTGGCTGCTTGTTGTTATTGTTTTAACCAAGCCATCGCCATGCAGCGTCAATCAACAACTCGGATTGGTAAGCTGAAATTGCGAAATCTGGTCATGCAATCCGATTTACCTCAATGGGTGAAAGAAACGCCTTGCCAGATCAGACAAAATGCTATCTTTGACGCACATCAAGCCATAAGTGCGAGTGGTGATGCCCAATTCCGAAGTATCCGTGACCCCCGCCAAACCATCAAATTTAATAATTCCAATTTCACCAAAGGAACATGGTACAGTAAATTCACAAAAACACTGAAGTTTAAGGCAAGTGAACCTATACCAGAGCCATGTGATTATGGTACTCAATTGACTTATCGGCGTGGTAAATGGTTCGCTGTTTTTCCAGAACCTGTAATTAAAAGTCATACATCTTCAAAAAAATAATTGCCTTAGATCCGGGTGTCAGGACCTTTTTGACTGGATATGACGGCGATAAAGTCATTGAAATTGGCAATGGTGACATGGGACGAATCGTGAGATTATGTCAACACTTAGA
>NZ_JBIMLI010000394.1:0-692 GCF_051859755.1 Limnospira sp. | reverse complement strand
ATACTGCCCCACCTTCCGCACGCAAGCCACATGAACCCACTCATGCAGCCTCATATCCTCTTGGGGAACCCAGTTAACCTGTTTCGCAACAGCCTCCCCCTTGCCATAATACCACTGACCCTTCTGGTCATCCTTCAACCGAAAGCAGAACTCATTATATGGAAATCGAGTCGATTCAATGGTTTTCCAGTGATATTTATAGCCTTCTATACTAATGTAAATTTCTATTCTATCTGCGGGTGTCACTTTAAAATTAAACCCACAAAATAGTTGAGGATGTTCTTCGGGTTCAGCATTAAGTTTTATGCGGATGACATCAGTCCTTTGAACTGATAGCAATTCCTCTCGTTCACATGATGCTGACTTGACTATAATCTTGACGCTACGCACATCATGATCTTTCGGTAAAACCCATCCCCGAATTCCGATAACTTGATTATCATAGCTTTGATCCAGATTCTTGGGGGACTCTAAATTAGAACCAATTAGCAATTGATGCAGTTTTTCATCCCGCTGACCCTCCTGGATCCTCCAAATATCTGTGCTTTCTGTTGCTAGACTTCTCCCTAACTGATTGAGGGCATATTCTAACTCTTGTTCCCATTGCTGGTCGTTGACATACTTAGAGATAATATCCGTCCAACTCTTCGGCCAATCTCTCAAATACAGCCAAAACTCGACGGTCAAATCCC
>NZ_JBIMLI010000393.1:0-698 GCF_051859755.1 Limnospira sp. | reverse complement strand
ATTAACGGTAGGTAACAGTTCGCTGAGTAACATAGAGTCCTCTCCAGAAAATGTGCTTCTCCATTATAGGGTTGACTGTCCTTGAGGCTTTGCTCAAATCGTCCCAGCAACCTGGTTTCTTGCCCTCTACCCACATCCCATAAACTCAGTTTCTGCCCTAACCTTTGCCGCCTCACTCCCATCGGGTTAAGCAACCCCGTTTCTCAACCCCTCCACCCCTCCAACCGCAGAAAATACACCTGTCCCACCATTTTTATTATCTCTTCTTAATCCCCTGGTTTTTTGACCTCACAATTGGTTAGCTCTCTGGCATTTTTAATGAATTTTTCATCAAAGGTGTAGAATTGCTGGCAATCTTGACTTTGGGCTAGATGCAAAGCATCGGCAAAATCCAAACCATTTTCATGCCACAGTAGGGCTTGATGAACTAACATCGGATTAGTTAAGTAAACATTTGGTAATCCCACAAGTTTCCGTAAAGCCGAACAAACTTGATTCCGTTTAAACTTATAAGCAAATCTCAGCACCCATTCGGTTTCTAGGATAACGGTGTGGGAAATGAAGATTTCCGGGTTTTGAAAAAGTTCTAGACTTTTTTGATATTGGACTGGATCATCTTGAGTCAGAAGCCGAACTACAATATTGGTATCAACTGCAATCATGCCATTGCTCCTGAATGCCTTGGCTAATAGCCGCTT
>NZ_JBIMLI010000392.1:0-709 GCF_051859755.1 Limnospira sp. | reverse complement strand
AATAGCCAGATTGCTAACTCGGTCGGAACCACCCTGGCTTTTTGGCTGAATGTGTTCGATTTCTAAAGGGATATTTTGGCCACCACAGTAGGCACACTGGTGTTGCCATTTCGTCAAGAGATATTCTCTCAACTCGTATCCAAACAAAACCCCTTGCTGGTATTCAACTCCAGATATTTCCGGGTTGAGCAGTTTTTGGGTGTCAAATCGTACTAACTCCATTGATATGTCCGTTATCGGGCATGAGGAAATCAGTCGATTGACCGAGGTCAAGGTGGTTTCAACTCGATGTTTGAGGCTGGGAGCCAACCATCCATATGCGCGCTTTCTGTTATTGAATCTGGCTTGACGGTAGCGAGTTTTTCGGTAACGACGGTGGCGACGAACCACGCGACGTGCAGTTAACTTGGCTCGGATTCTATCTCCTCTATGAGCCAATTCAGCCCCCCAGATAACTGTGTCCCGACTCTGATTAACTAAGGCAATACCCGTCACTGATGCCCCTGGATCTAACTTAATCCGACTAGGTTCATTGACCGGGTTCTCAACGGTTTTCTTGAGGATAATTGTAAATGGATAAGTCCTAAACACTGCGGCTAAACCCTGCTTCAAAAGCTTTCTGGCTCTGGCCGGATGAGTGGGACTTAACGGTTGCCCCAGTGTGTCAACCACAAAAACGTAATTTTGGTAATTTGGCATTTAAGCTATC
>NZ_JBIMLI010000391.1:0-721 GCF_051859755.1 Limnospira sp. | reverse complement strand
AATCCTGCCTCCACTAACCTAAGTTAGTTTTGGTCTTACAGTTTCATGTCGTATCCGACTACACCTTTTACAGCAAGCACTCGCTATGGACTACTCCCCAAGCGTAAATTCGGGTATGCCCTACCCTATTTTAAGTTCTATTTTCACCCACAGAAGCCATATTCTTTGTTAGAGAGCAGTGAGGTATTGGGGCAACCTAATGGAAGGTTGGTGACACTAGCCTTTTGACAACGGTCAGTTCGCGTGCCACGACTACACATCTGATTTTCCGCTTCTTTGAGTTTTAGCACAAAGTCGCCCTGAAGTGCAAGGTTTTAAACCCATTTCTCTGATAATGAGGCAACTGTTAAATTAAATAAGTAGTGCGAGACGTTTAGGAGTTAAATAAGGCTGCAATGCCTGAATTAACCTCCTAGTGGGACTTCCACCCCTTGGTGGAATATAAGGAACGCACTTCCTGACCATCCCCATAACTGTTTATATGTCCCAACAATTTGTATCATACGATACCAAATCCCGGCAGGGAACCCAAGGTCAACACAATCTGTAACAAACCGTAACAATTCCTAACATAACAGAAACGTTACGGAACAGAGATGAGGGTAACGGCGATAGCCACCCCCAGTTTTAGAAGTCATGACTCTAGGATTGAAGCGGGGAACGGAAGGCTCCAAGATACAACCTAGTATCGGAATCGAGTCCACTGCCAACCATCCATGAT
>NZ_JBIMLI010000390.1:0-724 GCF_051859755.1 Limnospira sp. | reverse complement strand
CACCGCACATTGGCGATACACTGGGGGCAATGACTCCCACAATTGGCGGGCTGCGGCTTCATCCCGTGCACCAATGTCAACACCGACAATCTCACGGGTTTTTACGTCGAGAGCTAACCAAATCCACTGTTTGTTTCCTTTATGGTTGACAAATGACCACAATTCATCACATTGAATCGTTAACCTCCCGTTTTTTGCGCCTCACCTGGACTTGGCGGGGCACAGAGGCATATTTCTGATTGACGTAGTTTGGCAGCCAGGGCTCAGACACTTGGACGGCCCGTGCTATTCCGGCAAGGGGAATTCTCTCCATCCGCAAACGGTCAATCAGAGACCGTGTTTCTTGGTCAATCACCTTTTTGGTGGGGGTGTTCAACAAACTGTCGTCCATAATCACGACACTTGAACCGTTGTTTGCCGTTGTGAATCCGTCCATTTTTGACGGTGTGGGTAGATGTACAAGTTGGGCAGGCAGGTATGGAAATTGAACCCGAGTCGGTTTTGTTATGGTCGAAAGGGAAGTCGCCTTCCCCAACTCCAATTCCAAACCGTACTTGAGACTTTCACCTCATACGGCTCGTGATGTGGATACCCCTTTGTCATTGGGAACAGGGCTACAACCCCCTGCTTTATGACCTCAACTTTCGGAGCTATAGCATTAGTCAAGGTGGTTAGGACGCAGCTTTGAGAACGGAATCCATGGCATCATGGAGAGAATCAAACT
>NZ_JBIMLI010000389.1:0-727 GCF_051859755.1 Limnospira sp. | reverse complement strand
ACTCTTGTGTGCTCGCTGCCGAAGTTTGTGGAAACAGCGCGAATTAATTCGAGGCTTGACCAGTTTTCATTGGTGGCATCAAACCGAGACTTTACTATAATTGATTATCCGGACTTGATATGATGGGGAAAATTATTAGGAGTTTTTTCGCTTCGACCGAGGTAAGCTACTAAGTGATTAGCTTCCCACTCATGACCTCCTAGTGTCGCCAGCCAATAAGCAAAAGTAATCAACAAAACCAAGGCTAAAAATCGGGTTGAATCCACCCGAGTAGATTCCATATTATAGCCCCCACTTTGACAATCTCTAAACATCATTTCGATACCCCACCGCGCTTGATAAAGTTGCTTAACCAGCTTGGGGTTATCAAGCCTAGTTAGTAAATACCACGGTTATTTTACCTTTTTTCCTCGGTGAATTTTTTGCCAATAAACTCCTAGGTTAAATCCCTGAATAGGTGCAAATTTTTGCAAGGTTACATTTTTAAAAAAATGGGATTCGCCCGACTTAAATCCTTGAGTTTTTAAAGACTTACCTGGCTGGCATGAGGTAGCTACAAAAGCACTCTTTTTATAACGAAATATAGCATTAGTCAAGGTGGTTAGGACGCAGCTTTGAGAACGGAATCCATGGCATCATGGAGAGAATCACTAAGTACAGGACAAAAGTTGTAGAGCCTGGTGAAACCGCCCTGAAAACAAAGGCAGATTAGAGAAAGTGCGGCGTA
>NZ_JBIMLI010000388.1:0-735 GCF_051859755.1 Limnospira sp. | reverse complement strand
TTCAATTTCGCTGGATTACTGTCATTTACCATAATCTAGCCTGGTTATTTGCCCAAGAGCCGAATGTGTTTATCGCCGGGGATTTATTGTGGTATCCAGTACAGGGAAATAATAAATTATGTCAAGCCCCAGATGTAATGGTGGCTTTTGGTGTTCCCAAAGGAGATAGAGGTTCTTATCAACAGTGGCAAGAGAATAATATTGCCCCGCAAGTCGTCTTTGAAATTCTTTCTCCGAACAACACTGAAAAGGAAATGAACCGCAAATTATTATTTTATGACCGCTACGGGGTGGAGGAATACTATCTCTATGACCCTCAAAAGAATAACCTAACGGGATGGTTACGTTCTGAGACTTGGTTAGATATCATTGAACCCATCAATGGTTGGGTTTCCCCTCGTTTGGGCATTCGCTTTGACCTGTCCTCGGATAATTTGGTGTTGTATCGTCCCGATGGTCAACCCTTTGCCGATTATCTGGAAGCCCAACAGCAGTTAACAACTATGACTGAACAATTGGAACAGGAGCGGCAAGCCAAACAAGCGGCTACTGAACAATTGGAACAGGAACGGCAACGTAACCAACGTTTAGAACAATTGCTGCGAGAAGCAGGACTGAATCCTGATGCCAATTTATAGGCGGTTTCGGTGGGTGTCGCCCCGGGGTCTTATTCAATGGCTTTTATGCTGTTTCTAGCCGCCAGGGGTGGTTCCCCAGCCTGTCGCTTTCCTCATG
>NZ_JBIMLI010000387.1:0-749 GCF_051859755.1 Limnospira sp. | reverse complement strand
TTCCACAGTCAAATCCCGCACCGTTTGGATTCGTTGAAAGTCACTATCTGCTGAAACTAAAATCAGATTGTGTTGCCCTGCAATTGAAGCAATCCATAAGTCGTGTTGACTGACTCCAATATCAATCAGTCGAGTTTTACGGCGTTTATTTTTCTCTTTTGGTCCAAAATTGTTCATCAAATCTGCTTGAAATGAGCCATAAATTTCGGCAGTCTTTGAATCAATTTCGTAAATCAAAATATTTTGCAAAAACTCGATTACCCGATTCAGATTATTGTCTCGCTGTCGAGAATTCTCCGCCATATAAATTAACTCGGCTTGTACAATCACACAAGTACAAATTTGGGACTGATAAAGTTCTGCTAACCTAGCCATAATATCCGGTTGATGATTCATGGCTAAACTACAGTGATTGGTATCTAATAAATACATATAATCTGTTAGTCTGCTTTCAATGCTTGAGTATCTGTGTCATCAGTGGAAATATATAATTGACCACGAGATGTATGGACTAACTCTAAACATTCCTCCAAGTCATCTCCTTCCCATTGACCAATTTTTTCCAGAGTTTTAAGGATTGATGCTGCTGTCGATCGCGATGAATCCGAGGCGCGAGACCTCATAAATAGTAGAAATTCTAAAGCGATCGCTAAAATTTCATCGGGGGTTTGTTCAATTTCTTGATGGAATTGTTCTTGAATCGAAACCTGATTAGCTTCCCGATTCGATTCAGGATTGTTGAGAATTTT
>NZ_JBIMLI010000386.1:0-750 GCF_051859755.1 Limnospira sp. | reverse complement strand
AGTTAACAAAAACACTATCGTTTAAGGCAAGTGAACCAGTACCAGTCAGATGTGAGTACGGCACTCAATTAGTTTATCGGCGCGGCCTATGGTTTGCTATTTTCCCTGAACCCGTAATCGCAACGCATACATCTTCCCCAAAAATAATTGCCTTAGATCCTGGTGTCAGAACTTTTTTGACCGGATATGACGGCGATAAAGTCATTGAAATTGGCAATGGTGACATGGGACGAATCGTGAGATTATGTCAACACGAATATAATTTAATTAGCCGTTCAACTAAGGTAAGTGCTAAACAACGCCGTTCAATGAGAAAAGCGGCTAATCGGATTCGAGAAAAGATTCGGAACTTAATTGATGAAGTACACAAAAAAACAGCTCATTATCTGACTAATAACTATGGATTAATTTTTCTTCCTCGCTTCGAGTCCTCCCAAATGGTAGCCAAGTCAAGAAGAAAAATTAGATCTAAAACAGTCAGAAGTATGCTGACTTGGGCTCATTATCGATTTAAGTTAATTCTGAAACATCAAGCAGCAAAGCGTGGTTGCGTGGTGCTTGATGTGGGCGAAAGTCACACATCTAAAACCTGTGGAGCGTGTGGACATCGCCACGCCCAACTAGGTGGTGCGAAGATACATAAGTGTCCCCACTGTGGTAGTCAAACACCTAGAGATGCGAATGGCGCACGTAATATAATGTTACGTGCTTTGAGGGATTCCTCCTTTACTGTCAGCAATGATGGTATTG
>NZ_JBIMLI010000385.1:0-755 GCF_051859755.1 Limnospira sp. | reverse complement strand
GGAAACTCGCAAGCACGGTTTTGAATTGGAGTTGGGGAAGGCGACTTCCCTTTCGACCATAACTGCTTATTGATTAAGCCGTCAATAATTAAGATTTGTTGCTAAGGGATATGCGCTAATTATCCTGTGTGTTAAGACTTAATGGGGTGTATTTTGTGCGCAACGGTACGACTATCGGGTTGAGCGATATTACCCGATAGTCGTCAGGATAAGGGTTTAAGTTAAATCGGGATGACAGGATTTGAACCTGCGACTCCCTCGTCCCGAACGAGGTGCGCTACCAAGCTGCGCTACATCCCGGAGTTTTATCTCACATTTAGCTATGATAGCACATTATATCTTTAATGTGCGAGACGTTCAGGCATTAAATAGGGTTTAGATACCTGAAATAACCGCCTGGTGGGGAATTCAACCTATTGGTTGAATACAAGAAGCGCACTTCTGACCATTCCCATAACTGTTTATATGTCCCGAAAATTGGTATCATACGATACCAAATCAAGGCAGGGAACCCAAGGTCAACACACTTTGCAACACAACGTAATAATTCTTAACATAACGGAATAGTTACGGCAAAGGTGAGGGTAACTGCGATAGCCACCCCTAGTTTCAGGATTCACAACCTTGGGACTAAAGCGGGGAACGGAAGGCTTCGAGGTGTAACCTAATACCAGAAATGAGACCACTGCCAACCATCCATGATTAGGGAAACCGAATGTCCGGCTTGAACCGCCGTAAAGAGTAAGTAGCGGTGC
>NZ_JBIMLI010000384.1:0-790 GCF_051859755.1 Limnospira sp. | reverse complement strand
TGTTCGGCTCGCGAGCGCTCCTGTTGTAATTGTTGCTCGATTTCCAGGGGAGAAGAAAACGGCTGACCCTGGGGATTATAAAGTGTTAACGTCTCCTCGGATAACTCAAATCGAACTTGCAGGCGGGGACTCACCCAATTCTGCATTTCCTCAATCATAGCCAGACGATCGCCCGAACGGATACACCCGCTCAAATCATTGTTTTCCGGGTCATAAATATAATATTCCTCCACCCCATAGCGATCGTAAAATAACAACTTCCGAGTCAGTTCTCCCGGTCGGTTCCCCGGAGACAGAATTTCCAACACCACCTGGGGGGCGATCGCCTTTTCTTTCCACTGTTGGTAAGAACCCCGGTCTCCCTTCTCTACCCCAAACACCACCATAACATCGGGCGCTTGGCGTATCTTATTATTTCCTTCCACCGGATACCAGAGTAAATCCCCTGCCACAAACACATCCGCCTGTAGGGCAAATAACCACGCCAGATTGTGATATATGGTCATAATCCAGCGAAACTGAATCGTATTCTCGGCCATCGGTTTACCGTCAGAATCAGGATAGATAATTTCATGCTGAGTTGCTATTTTTGGCTGAGAAACCATTGCTCATCTCCCTCTCAACTCATCTGGTGTTTCCCTCTCTGGGAATATGATAACCCAATCCTAAGCAAATGCCAGGATTTCCCAGCATCTGGCAAGTTACCATGAAGAATATCCGCCCACATTCCCGGAGGAAATCTGATGCACAGCACTCTCTCCCTGCAACTCCCCCCTTCCACCCTTCTCCA
>NZ_JBIMLI010000383.1:0-813 GCF_051859755.1 Limnospira sp. | reverse complement strand
TGTAGTATACTTGGAAGATAAACGTGTAGTCTGTGATTGCTTAAATGGGCTTGACCCAGAGT
This sequence comes from Limnospira sp., assembly GCF_051859755.1. Taxonomy (NCBI): domain Bacteria; kingdom Bacillati; phylum Cyanobacteriota; class Cyanophyceae; order Oscillatoriales; family Sirenicapillariaceae; genus Limnospira; species Limnospira sp. The sequence continues at coordinate 751 of NZ_JBIMLI010000383.1, read as the reverse complement.
TCCCTGCCTTGCTTAGATTCACAACTCCCTAAGCGTCGGGACATATATACAGTTGAGGGGTTAGACCGATACTGAGTAACCGTGTAAAGGTCTAATTGCCCTCTAGGAGGTTATTTCGGCATTGCAGCCTTATTTGACTCCTAAACGTTTCGCACTATATAGTCTAGCTTAACGAAGGTCTCTGTTGAGACGACCGCTGAGTAGTAGTTTGACCATCCCCGAATAATCGGGTTTAGATTACTTATCAGGGCTGATTGGGGTGCTGTTTTATGTCGTTTTATTACACCCTTAATCACTTCTGTATGGGCTTTGATTGCTTTCTGACTAGGTTTGATGTGGGTTGGGAACCCTAATGGTTTCCCATGTGGACTTTTCCCAGTTTTATATTTTCCTACAGGATATTGCCTAATATTGAATCCTAAGAAATCAAATCCAGGTTCTTCAAGTTTTCTATCATATTCAATAGGATTGAGTGTATGACAGATTCGAGTTTTCTCCGGTTTAATCTTTAACCCAATAGGTTTTAACCATTCGGAAATAGCAATCTTGCATTGTTCAATAATCTCTAGTGATGGTGATATCACTACAAAATCATCGGCGTATCTTATTAAGTTGGCTTTGACAGCCTTCCCTTTTTTCTTAGGATACATTGTTTCAATTACTCTAACCATTCCCAACAGTGCGATGTTGGCGAGTATTGGACTTATTACCCCTCCTTGGGGTGTCCCTGTTTCTGTATCCTCGAATACGT
>NZ_JBIMLI010000382.1:0-837 GCF_051859755.1 Limnospira sp. | reverse complement strand
ACTGTTACCCCGGTTATTTGATGAGATTTTGATCCCGCCCACGCGATCGAACGGTTGAAAATTAACCGGTAATTAAACGGTCTTTTAGTTCTTCATACTGAGGAAAAACAGAATCTAGACTGACCAATGAAGCCTCATGTATGAGGGCAGTTGCAATGATAATCCGGTCGGCTGGGTCGCGATGATGCTCCGGTAGTTGAGACGCTTTGATCGCAATGGGGCGATCGACGGGTAATACCTGAATGTCTCCTTCCAGGGCGATCGCCAAACAGGAAATTGCACTGATGGCAATACTGTCAGCCGTTTCTATCTCCTCGATTAGGTTTTCAGCAAGGGCGAAACGACCCGACTGGGGGTTGTGCCAGCGTATCCAAATGTGAGTATCAAGTAATAGCATGGCTCAGGAGGATTCCCAATCGGAGTCCGGGGTGGTGGGTGCGATGAGATCGTCAAATAGGTGAACTGTACCCGCCAGTTTTTCAGAAGGTCGGCGACGCGGTGGAGTTGTCACCGATTCCTGGGAGCTGATGGGGAGAACGATCACTTCATATTGTTGGTCGCCGGTCAGTGACGGGGGGAGATCGATAATCAGTTGCCGATTGACGGGTTGGGTGATGATTCGCAGAGCTTCCATTACGGCTTTCAACTCAGTTTGAATGGGTTTAAATTTTAGCACTTAATTGTCCCGACTGTTTGTTATCAACTCCGAAAAGTTGGCAGAAACCAGATACGATGCGATGGGTGCTTCGCACAGGCTGCGCGATCGCACCCATCCTGTCAACCCCCAGCCCTCATGGCCCCATCGGAATTGCTGACGACACCTGTTGTTGCGATCGC
>NZ_JBIMLI010000381.1:0-849 GCF_051859755.1 Limnospira sp. | reverse complement strand
GGAAAACCTCAATATGGGAGTGATTTATATAGTTTAGGGGTGACTTGTTTATACCTGCTAACCCAAGTGAGTCCGTCGAATTTATATGACCCCTTAGAAGCACAATGGGTGTGGCGTGAGCATTTAAATGGCAATCAGGTGAGTGATAAATTAGGTAAAATATTAGACCGTTTGGTTGAGACAGTCTTTAAAAAACGCTATCAATCTGTAGCCGAAGTTTGGGCAGATTTACAGCCATCTTCTGATGGTCAAAAACCCCCAACCCAGAAGTTTGAATTTGACATCGTTACGGTCAATTCAAAGGGACAAGAAATTAACCGCAGTCGCGGTCAGGCTGAATGTATTATCGAAGACCTGGGAAATGGGGTGACTCTGGAGATGGTAAAAATTCCGGGGGGAACCTTTAAAATGGGTGCGCCGAGTGGTGAAGCTGGAAGTTCACTAAATAAGGAAAGACCCCAACACCAAGTCACGATTAAACCCTTCCTCATGGGGAAATATCCCGTTACCCAAGCACAATGGCGACAAGTGGCTAGTTTCCCCAAACTCCAACGGGACCTGAACCTAGACCCCTCACATTTTAAAGGATTAAATCTTCCCGTTGAATCGGTTGCATGGTATGATGTAATGGAGTGGTGCGATCGCCTCTCGAAGAGAATCGGCAAACCCTACCGATTGCCCAGTGAAGCGGAGTGGGAATATGCAGCCCGCGCCGGAACCACTAGCCCCTTTCACGTCGGTGATACCCTGACGACGGACCTCGCCAACTACGATGGCAACCACACCTATAGCTCAGGACCCCTGGGAGCCTACCGCGAACAAACCACCCCCGTCGGTCAGTTTCAACAC
>NZ_JBIMLI010000380.1:0-855 GCF_051859755.1 Limnospira sp. | reverse complement strand
CTACACAGACCTTTAAAGTACCCCGGTGGAAAGGACAAATCTAAAGATGGAATGCCCATATAAACGGAACGTTTTAAGTCCTCCTGGACTCTGACTATCTGGTCGAGGTAGTTAGTAGGGATAAGTGTAACCGCAAGTCCTAGAGGATGTGAGATGTGACCAAAAGCCAACGCCCGGCTGTAATGGACGGGATATGCTAACAGGTCACGGTTTGATTGTAAGAATAGAGTCTAGTAGGTGTTTAAATGACGCAAGCGAGTTTAAAGAAAGGCTTTGGCAAGTCCAAACCAATCAAGACTACGAATAACGTATGGAAAGCTATTCCTTGGGCTAAGGTTCAGCGGAAAGTTTTCAAGCTCCAAAAGAGGATATTTCAAGCAGCTAAATCGGGGCCGGATGCAAAGGTAAGAAGGTGGCAACGTCTATTGGTGAAGTCATCTTATGCCCGACTCTTAGCAGTACGGCGAGTGACCCAAGACAATCAAGGAAAGAAAACAGCCGGAGTGGATGGAGTGATAGCAATATCCCCTAAGCAAAGGTTAGACTTAGCCGAGAAAATCAAAGGAAATATCAAAGCAAAACCACTGCGTAGGGTGTGGATTCCAAAACCTGGTAGGGATGAGAAACGCCCGCTGGGAATACCCACTATCCAAGATAGAGCGAGGCAAGCCTTGGTTAAATCGGCTCTCGAACCTGAATGGGAATCGAGATTTGAAGGCACAAGCTATGGGTTCAGAACGGGTAGGTCAACCCAAGATGCAATTGGTAGAATTTACCCTGCCATCAAAACAAGTAGTTATTATGTACTTGATGCACGTGCGAGACGTTCGGGTATGAAATAGGGCTGAAATGCCC
>NZ_JBIMLI010000379.1:0-860 GCF_051859755.1 Limnospira sp. | reverse complement strand
TGTAGCTGGGTAACATCCACCAACAACCGCCTTTATGTAGGCTGGTTCGGTGTTCTGATGATCCCTACCCTACTAACTGCTACCATCTGCTACATCATCGCTTTTATCGCTGCTCCCCCCGTGGACATTGACGGTATCCGCGAACCCGTAGCTGGTTCTCTGTTGTACGGCAACAACATCATCTCTGGTGCGGTTGTTCCTTCTTCCAATGCGATCGGTCTGCACTTCTATCCCATTTGGGAAGCAGCCAGCTTGGATGAGTGGCTCTACAACGGTGGCCCTTACCAGTTGGTAATTTTCCACTTCCTGGTCGGTGTATTTTGCTACATGGGTCGTGAGTGGGAACTATCCTACCGCTTGGGAATGCGTCCTTGGATCTGCGTAGCTTACAGCGCACCTGTTGCCGCTGCTAGTGCAGTATTCTTGATCTACCCCATCGGACAAGGTTCTTTCTCCGACGGTATGCCTCTGGGTATCTCCGGAACTTTCAACTTCATGTTGGTGTTCCAAGCAGAACACAACATCCTGATGCACCCCTTCCATATGTTGGGAGTTGCTGGTGTATTCGGTGGTGCTTTGTTCTCCGCGATGCACGGTTCTTTGGTAACTTCTTCCTTGGTGCGTGAAACCACCGAAATCGAATCTCAAAACTACGGTTACAAATTCGGTCAAGAAGAAGAAACCTACAACATTGTGGCAGCTCACGGTTACTTCGGTCGCCTGATCTTCCAATATGCTTCTTTCAACAACAGCCGTTCCCTGCACTTCTTCTTGGGTGCTTGGCCGGTAATCGGCATCTGGTTCACCGCTTTAGGTGTATCCACCATGGCCTTTAACCTCAACGGTTTCAACTTCAACCA
>NZ_JBIMLI010000378.1:0-873 GCF_051859755.1 Limnospira sp. | reverse complement strand
CATTATTAGAGTCATATCAACCCATTGGCCAGGGTTCAATGAATTTCCGATCACCAATCTCGCCATAAGCCAGTGAAAACCGATAGCATATTTTACCGCATCTTCCAACAATACCCGCGCAGCTTCTTTGAACTGCTGAACCTTCCTCTCACAGAAGCTGATCAATATCAATTCACCAACCTAGAAGTCAAACAACTCGCCTTTCGCTTAGACGGGTTATTCTTTCCCAGTACCGACAACCCTAGCCAACCCTTTTATCTGACGGAAGTACAATTTCAACCCGACGATGACCTGTACTATCGGATTTTTGCGGAACTTTTCCTCTATCTGCGACAGTATCAACCCCCTTACCCCTGGAGAGTTGTAGTCATCTACCCTAACCGTAACACAGAGCGCGAAAAGTCTCAACACTTTAGCCAAATTCTCAACTCAGAAGCAGTGACCCGCATTTACCTAGACGAGTTGGAAGGCGAAAACGGCTTAGGGGTAGGTATCATTAAGTTAGTAGTCGCATCGGAGTCTGTAGCTATAGAATCAGCCCAACAACTGATTGAACAAGCTCAACAAATACTCCCACCAGCCCCCCTGAGACGCGATATCATTGATTTAATCGAAACTATTGTAGTCTATAAACTACCCCAAGCTAGTCGCGAGGAGATTGCTAGAATGTTAGGATTAACTGATTTAAAACAAACTCGTTTCTATCAAGAAGCCTTTACGGAAGGTCGCCAGGAAGGTCTCCAGGAAGGTCGCGAAGAAATCACGCGAAACATTGTCCTACGTTTGAATAACCTGGGTTATGCTTCGGAAGCGATCGCCGAAATTTTAGGCTTACCTGTTGATGAAATTCTGCCGATTTTAGAAGATTCTAAT
>NZ_JBIMLI010000377.1:0-879 GCF_051859755.1 Limnospira sp. | reverse complement strand
TTTATGACCTTGAGTCCCCTGCCTTGCTTAGATTTCTCCAAGCGTCGGGACATATAAACAGTTATGGGATGGTCAGGAATGTGAATCCCTTATATTCCACCAAGGGGTGAAAGTCCCATTAGGAAGTTATTTCAGGCATTGCAGCCTTATTTGATTCCTAAACGTCTCGCACCTCATCCTCTAGTTGTTGGAATATTTCCCGATAGGTTATCAGATTATCCTCAATCTGGTTCTTTCCTAAGATAGTCGCATCGTACCAGTCCCAGAATTCACTATCGCTGCTGATAGTTCCCAGGGCTTGGTGCCACTAACTTGGCTTTCTTAACCCCGTCTATCACCCCTTGGGGTGTACACTCAAGATTAGCTGTCTTGGGTAGCCGTTTTCCGGTAGGTGGCTGCTTAAACTGCAATAGCAAATTATACCTAGTCCCGGACTTTTGTAACTTGAGTGTCACTCCTTTGGGACATTCCCCTTTAAAGTCTTGATAGGCTTTCAGGAATCTGCTATAGCTCTCGTCATAGTTACCCTTTCCCCCCACTGTAGGGAGTTTAGTAGCATTACTCATTTTTTACTCACTTGTTACTCTACTACGGTTTTGAGTAACACCTAAGTAACGGTAGAATAGGGGTTGTAGGCTGTAATTCCGGTTCGAGTCCGACTCTGCCCACTATTAACTGTTTCTGATTAGAGAGGGATTAACAAGTAATTTCCTGAAATATCCGGAAATATTTTTCCGATCCCCAAAACCCCAACCTACATGGTTGGGTCAAACGTAGTGAAACCCAACATAACTGAGAGATGGTGGCGTTGGGTTTCGTGACCTCCACCCAACCTATAATAATTAACAATTAATAATTAATAATTAATAATTTTAGCCA
>NZ_JBIMLI010000376.1:0-903 GCF_051859755.1 Limnospira sp. | reverse complement strand
ATTCCAAAACCTGGTAGGGATGAAAAACGCCCTCTAGGAATACCCACAATCCAAGATAGAGCCAGGCAAGCCTTGGTTAAGTCGGCACTCGAACCTGAATGGGAATCGAGATTTGAAAGCACAAGCTACGGGTTTAGACCGGGCAGGTCAGCCCACGACGCAATAACACGAATTTACCAGGGTATCAACAAAAGTGAATATTACGTGTTAGATGCAGACATAGCAAAATGCTCTTACCGTGAACCATGAATACCTACTGACCCAAATTCATTGTCCAAGCAGTCTAAAGAGAGACCTGAAACAATGGCTCAAAGCGGGCGTGCTAGATAACGGTGTATTCGAGGATACAGAAGCAGGGACACCCCAAGGAGGGGTCATAAGTCCACTCCTAGCCAACATCGCACTGGATGGCATGGTTAGGTTAATTGAAACAATGTATCCTAAAAAGAAAAACGTGGCTCAAGCCACAATAATCAGATACGCCGATGATTTTGTAGTAAGATCTCCATCACTAGAAATCATTGAACAGTGCAAAACTGCAATCTCCGAATGGTTAAAACCTGTAGGACTAGAAATTAAACCCGAAAAGACTCGAATTTGCCATACACTCAATCCCATTGAGTATAACGGCAAAACAGAAGAACCAGGATTTGATTTTCTAGGATTCAATATCAGGCAATATCCAGTAGGAAAATATAAATCTGGAAAAAGTGGGGGAAGAAGAAAAGGAGGCTTCCTATTTAACAAAACCCCACATAAAATGTTGGGTCTCAAAACCCACATCAAACCCAGTAAAAAAGCAGTTAAAGCCCATACAGAAGCGATAAAAGGTGTAATAAAACAACATAAAAAAGCACCTCAATCAGTCCTGATTAGTAAACTAAACCCAATCATAAGGGGATG
>NZ_JBIMLI010000375.1:0-903 GCF_051859755.1 Limnospira sp. | reverse complement strand
TGGGTTAGACAGGAAACGGAAATTGATTATGACTTAGGACAAGAATCAGGAGAAATAGACGATATGCCAATGCCGAACTTATCTATTAGACCTTTTATGGGTGTGGGAAATCAATATGTCCCTGTAGCTAATGCTATATTTGATGCTGCCTATTGGGAAGAGATTGGGATGTATAGTCGGCTTTGGCACGGTGATTATTCATGGGTTAATGGAATCTTAATCTTCCAGTTTGATGTGTTTTTCCCTGGTCAGATGTACAACTTTACCATTAATCCCTCTGATAGTTATTTACTACCAGCAGGAGAAATTCTTAAAGTTTTTCTGGTTCCGCGAGAAATTATGGCGATGCTCATGACCCAAATAGTCATTTTCAAAAATGAACTTTATTTTAATGAAACAAGAACGCATCTAACCAATTGGGTCAAGCAGCATAGTGAGGTCGCGACAGTAGAATCACCAGGGGGCGGGTTTTCTGTTGTGCCGACAATGAGCCGTCAACTATTGTTTTTTGATACGATGGCAAATGAACAATCTAGTCGCTCACTGTGTTCTTGTAGTTACACGCCCAATTTGGCGAACCCCAAAGAGGGGGGGGAATTCATTGTCAATGCACATATTCCCTATTACGACTGATAGATGAACGATCGCCTTAATCTGAGTTTTCCTAAGATGGGGGGGAAGCGATCGCATTACCGGCTGGCGAACAAATATAGGGGAGGCTGATCCGATCGCCCGCCGCCAATCCCCCAAGTCTCCGAGTTGATTCCATCTGGCTAAGTCCGTCCACTACAATAGGTAAGCAGGAAGGGCGATCGCTTAATCCGAGCATCTGGGCAACTGGGGAGAAACCATAGCCAATTACAAACCTATGAAGAAAAACCGAATCGGTCAGGCTTCCATTAT
>NZ_JBIMLI010000374.1:0-905 GCF_051859755.1 Limnospira sp. | reverse complement strand
ATTAATGATAACCGCTTGGTGAGGACTATTAGGAGATTTCGGCGCGTTTTCTGTATTAATAAATTCTGCCTTAGTCGAGTTTCCCCCAGACTCCCCCCCTTCCACAATCGAATCATCATCAGGGTCGTAAACTTCACCGTCTGGCATAATTGCGCCAATGATTTGAGCTTCTTGATAGTTAGTTAGGTACGAATTGACATCAGTTAAATCGGCTCCGATAAAACTAGCATTTTTAAGTTTTGCTTTCATCAGATTAGCTTTTTTGAGCTTGGCTTGCTTTAAATTAGCCCCCTCTAAACAAGCCTCTCTGAAGATGGCATATTCGAGGTTTGCCAGTTTAAAATTGCAGTTTTTGCAGTTAGTTCCTGTCCAATGACTGAAACCGAAATTAGCTTGATAAAAGCTACATCCTTCTAAGTCTAAAAAAGACAAGTTTACGTCGCCAAATTTAACTTTGTCAAAATTGACATTTTTGGTGATGGCTTGAGCGATTTCACAACAAATAAATTGACGACATTCTCCGAATTGCGCTCCGGTTAAATCTGCCCCAGAAAAATCTATGTCGTACAAATCAGACTGGATAAAATAGGCGTTAGTTAAATCGGCATTAACAAATTTTACATATTTGAAATTTGACCCACTAAAGTTACAATTCTTGAGATTAGCCTTATTAAAAGCTATACTTATAAATTCAGAGTTGCTTAAATCAGCACCTTCTAGGTTAATCTCACTCAAATTACATTCTCTTGGCCAAGTAGTATCAGATAAATCGACTCCGGGGAAGTCGCGTTCACCTTGTCTGTATCTGTCAATTAATTCTTGTGGTTTCATTTTCAGTTAGTCCTGGTAGATGTGGTTTTGAGCCTATCCCAGAGTAGATATCTGCTGGGGATGGCACTATCAAT
>NZ_JBIMLI010000373.1:0-920 GCF_051859755.1 Limnospira sp. | reverse complement strand
CTTGCTGTAAAAGGTGTAGTCGGATACGACATGAAACTGTAAGACCAAAACTAACTTAGGTTAGTGGAGGCAGGATTGGGCCCAAGAATCCTCGGACTTCAGGACGAGGAGTGTCAACAGCAAGGTTGTCTAGCCATGAACGGGTCGCCATCATCATCTGACTATACCCCGCAGTTACAAAAACTTATGCGGCGGGCGGGGTTTTCCAGTATACGAGAGTTAAGCCGATATTCAGGGGTCGAGGAGAGACAGTTCTTTCGGCTATGTCAGGGTTTGGTCATGCAGACCCGGGTGGATGTTTTAATGAAAATTGCGGAGGGGCTGGGAATTTCTCTGATGGAACTGTTGAGCATTTTCGCCCCGGAGGAGAGTAGCTTCGCCTATTCGGGGTTTAATTCGGCTTTCCGTCAGGAATATGAACGGCTACAAGCTGAGATGGAACAATTGCGGGAGTCTGTAGGTCGGGAATTTGAACAAGCTAGTTTAGATATTTTGGAATCTTGGTTGTTGAATTGGCCCAAAGTTACCGAAAAAGTTGAGGAAAATCCCCAAATTCCTGCCAAAAATATATTGCCTTTGGTGAAACCAGTGGAGCGACTTGTGCAACAATGGGGAGTGGAGATAATTGCACCGATCGCCTCTGAGGTTCCCTACAATCCGCATCTACACCAGTTAGTCCAGGGAACTGCACAGCCGGGAGATAGGGTGACTGTCACTTCTGCTGGCTACCGAAAGGGCGATCGTCTTCTCTGGCGCGCCCAGGTAAAAGTCCCAACCGATGATAATTTGAGGATTCAGGGAGGTTAGGGAAACCCACATGATGGACTACCCTTTGTGTCTGATTTAGGAGCATGATTTAATCTCAAATTAGGTTAATATTTTAGGGCAATATGGTATAAGAAGCGAGAAGAGTTGAGGAT
>NZ_JBIMLI010000372.1:0-932 GCF_051859755.1 Limnospira sp. | reverse complement strand
GGCTGGCATTTTTGGTCTTCTTAGTCATCTCGTCCTCTCCATTATACGTCCTAAGTGTTCTGTCTTGTGCTATATCTCGCCACGCTAACCCTCAACCCCCCGAGAACCGCCCTAGGGGAAAAAGCCCAAAAATTATCAATCATAGGGTCTGGGAAATGTCCCCCTTTATCCACAGGGCTAAGTCGGGAGGATAGCCCAAAATATTCCGTAACCAGGATAACTGCTACAACTACCAGGAGAAATTATGTCCGATATAACTAAAGAAGAAATGCGCGAAAAATTAGCTAATATTGAGCAAATTCGCGATATTATTTTTGGTTCTAATATCCGGGAGTTTAATAACCGCTTCGAGAAAATGGAGTCGGATTTATCTAGGCTTCAGCAAGAATTTCATGATTATGCGCAACAGCTAAAAAGTGTTTTTTCGACTGACATTAGGGCGACTAACGAAGCCTTTGATAAAAAGTTTAAATCTCTAAGTACAGAGAGTAAAGAAGAAGCCACGGAACTGCGACAGCATCTTGAGAGAATCAATCGTAAGTTTTCTAACAGTATTGAATCTTTGGATCAATCTCTGGATACTCAAACTAACCTGCTCCGTGATGAATTCAACCAAACTAGCAAACTAGAGATAGGTTGCAAGAAGACTTTAGGAATTTAACAAGTGAGGTATTTTAACAACTTTATCAACGTTTGTCGATGAGGGGAAATGACAAAGTTTCTAAACATGATATGGCATAAATACTGTGGGAAATGGGGATGAAGCTAAAGGGGACGGAGTTTGTGCCACAGCTTCAAGATGCGGCGGATACTAATATGTATACTGATATTTAATTGCTGGAATCTAATGATAATTACAGCCTTTATCTCAATCATTAAGCACAGTAACAACACTTGGTAAACCAGTTATTCAAACACTGTAAATCCACAAG
>NZ_JBIMLI010000371.1:0-942 GCF_051859755.1 Limnospira sp. | reverse complement strand
TTTAAACTCGCTTTCGTCATAGTAACTCCTACTAGACTCTATTCTTTACAATCAAACCGTGACCCGTTAGCATATCCTTACCATTACAGTATGGCTTTGGCTTCTGGTCACATCTCACCCCCTAATAGGCTTGCGCTTACACTTTCACTACTGACTTTCTCGACCAGATTGTCAGAGCCTAGAAGGGGTTAAAACGTTCCGTTTATATGGGCATTCCATCTTTAGACTTGTCCTTTCCACCGGGGTACTTTTAAAGGTCTGTGTAGGTAGTTCAAAGAGCCTCCTACTTTTCCCCTTACTCTTTTGAGCGCAGTGTATCAACCTATTTCGCTGCCTGCTGTTGACGATGGTTCAAGTCGGACATTCAGATTTCCTTAGTCATGGATGGTTGGCAGTGGTCGGAATTTTGGGAATAGGTTTTCCCTCACGCCTTCCGTTCCCCGCTTCAATCTGACGGGGTATGATTCCTGAATCTGGGGGTGGCTATCGCCGTTACTCTTTTCCACAATCGCCCAAGTGGTTTTAATCCTCCATGTTATATAATTGAGTATTGCGATTTTCTTTGTGGAATTGACCTTGAGTTCCCTGCCTTGCTTTCGCTTTGGGACATATAAACAGTTATAGGGATGGTCAGGAGTACGCTCCTTATATTCAACCAAAGGGTTGAAATCCCTACCAGGCAGTCATTTCGGGCATTGCAGCCCTATTTGATGCCTGAACGTTTCGCACCCTTAGTAACAGTATAACCAAACCAACCTCACCCCAAAATCCGTTAAAATTCAATCAGCAATACTGATTAATTACCCGATTACAGCCTTTACACAAAACACAAAGTACGGTATAATGTATGGCTATTGTATAAGTTATCACAACCAACTACCATGAGCCGTTACTCTTTAGATTTTCGGAAAAAGATAGTAGAAGCCTATGAAAAAGGAGACA
>NZ_JBIMLI010000370.1:0-966 GCF_051859755.1 Limnospira sp. | reverse complement strand
GGTTGAAGGTCTAATTGCCCTCTAGGAGGTTATTTCAGGCATTGCAGCCTTATTTGACTCCTAAACGTCTCGCACGTCATATCTATTATAGCCTAGACCCAGCTACGATAACCGGTGGGGGGTTGCTACCAAGGCATCAGCAATTATCCCCCCACCGCACCCTACAGATAACTAGCGGTTTTTACGTTTCTTGGGAAAGGGCAAGTTTTGGGTAGTGTGAAAGTCTAGTTGGGTTTTGTAACTAAGGCGACGAGAAACCTGTTTGACTATCTTCTTGAGAAGGCTATCTCCGGTTTTCTGAATTAGCGCCCGCGACATATCCAAAATGAACTTGGGGAACTTCACCCCCACAGCCAGATCTAAATGCCATTTAGCCCCAGTCACGATCGCCGGACAATTTTCCGGTTCCACTTGGTATTTCTCACAGACCTCCTCAACCGACAGTTGCACCAGTTTCATAGTCGATTGAAAATCCACCTCATAACCAGGGGGAACATAATCAGGAATTGGTGTCGTGCGGATACGATAGATTCCAGCTTCGTCTGGGGGGACTAATTCCAAGCCGACTCTAGCTTCTACTTGATAGCCAAAAGCCCCGAAACGTCCAATAATTAGGGAATAGGAGTTTTCGCCAATGGGTTCGGTTTTCATCGGTTGCGCGCATCGACAAAACCAACCTTGGTGATGTCCCAGATATTCGGCTACCGTCTCCCAATCCGCAAACATCTCCATACAGTCGTCGTAGTCCGTGTGAAACCACATTTGTTCTGGTTGTTCTGTGGAGTCTTGTTGTTCTGGGTCGGAAGGCTGCATATCACGGGGGTTATTTAGGTCTGGCTCAGATGCTGCTACTGGCTGAGATCTAACGAAATTTTGTGGCATGATGGGTTCTGATACATTTACGCGACATTTTTCCGGTTGTTCCCGGACAATGCGACGATAGCACTATTACCCGTTAAGGTAACA
>NZ_JBIMLI010000369.1:713-986 GCF_051859755.1 Limnospira sp. | reverse complement strand
AACGCTGGCGGCAGGCCTAACACATGCAAGTCGAGCGAACCTTCGGGTTAGCGGCGGACGGGTGAGTAACGCGTGGGAACGTACCCTCTTCTGCGGGATAGCCACTGGAAACGGTGAGTAATACCGCATACGCCCTTTGGGGGAAAGATTTATCGGAGGAGGATCGGCCCGCGTTGGATTAGGTAGTTGGTGGGGTAATGGCCTACCAAGCCTACGATCCATAGCTGGTTTTAGAGGATGATCAGCCACACTGGGACTGAGACACGGCCCAGA
>NZ_JBIMLI010000368.1:0-998 GCF_051859755.1 Limnospira sp. | reverse complement strand
AGGGATATGCACTAATCGTCCCGTGTGCTAAGACTGAATGGAGTGCATATTAAGTGTAACGGTACGACTATCGGGTTAAGTAAATTCCGGTAATTGCAGTTAGGGTAGGGGTTTAGGGTTCATGACCCTAACCGGATAGACACCACCAGGTTAGCTGATAAAAACCAATCAGTCAGCCTCACAGTAACCGTATTAGTCGCAGTCATAGCACAAAGAGACCTATGTACACCCAGGCTAATTTCCCCCTGAGTTCCCTGAGTATCCCGAAAAGGAACCATCCCAAACACCGCCCGCCCATCTGGTAAACTCGCCGCCAGGATAAACTGATCAAAAATGCCAGATCCTGTCACCCAGGGAACTGTTCCGTTAAGCTGAAACCCTCCCTCAACCTCTAATGCTGTCACCATTCGCTTTCCAGAATGTCTCAAATGAGAAAAACCAATTCCTACCCCAACGGTTCCGTATTTCATCTCAGGTAAATATTGCTCTCGGAGGGTAGAATTATCACTTAGGGATAGCATCCCCGCCGCGCTTTGATGTTGGGTCTGCAAAAATGCTAAAGCCCCAGAATAGCGGGCTATTTGTTCCGTGAATAGGGCGAAGGTTTCTGCTGTTACTGGGGCGGGTCCGACCCGTAAAGTCAGAACTCCTAGTTTCCCTAACCCCCGCCAAGCCGGCTTTAATGCTTCTGGTTGGCGATCTATTTCAGCCGCCACAGGGGCGACGGCAGTTTGTAAATAGGTGTTGGTGGTTTCCAGCAGGTCTGACGTGCTTGCTAGTAACAAAAAACTTCCTCAAACCTACACACAAACCAAAAACCTGTTACAATAGCAACCACCACAATAACCGGAGTTAAAGTGCCAAAATATGTTACACCCAGCGTTGCCACCTGGCGAAGATGGGAAAAACTCGGCGCAATTAAAGCCGTTCGTACCGTTGGCAACCAACGCAGATACATCATCGAAGAAGCCGAGAAACAAAAGCCCATTGTCTGTTAT
>NZ_JBIMLI010000367.1:0-998 GCF_051859755.1 Limnospira sp. | reverse complement strand
ACACACCCTAGTGCGCCCCGACGCGACACCATACGACGGAAACTGGACTTACTGGGCAACCAGGAAAGGACAAGCAATCGACACGCCAACAAGGGTAGCTAAACTACTCAAAAAACAAAAAGGCAAATGCGCCTGGTGTGGACAATACTTTACCCCATCAGACTTAGTTGAAGTAGACCACATTATACCTCGAAACCACGGTGGAAAGGATGAATATAAGAATCTTCAACTACTGCACCGCCACTGTCACGATGATAAGACGGCGTTAGACAACGCCAACGCTGTATCCCTAACAATGGAGCAATCAGACTAGGAGCCGTATGATGGGAAACTATCACGTACGGTTTTGAATGGGAGGGGATGGAGGTGACTTCATTCTCGACCCCTAATCTATCCTGATGACTTCAAGTCCCGGGTTCCGCATTGGGAAAGAAACCCGGTTTGGCTGGGGGAAGTTGGGTTACGCTGCGCTTCACCCAACCTACATACTGGGGGAAGTTGGGTTGCGCTGCGCTTCACCCAACCTACTAAAGCGCACAGGCAACCCGAAAACCGCAGCTGAAGTAGAGGAGGTCTGAGCCGCCCCTGTCGCGGTTGGCACAACGGCAGACTACTGGATTGAAGAGCCACGAACCGCCACGCAGCACCCTTCTTTCTTGGCTTTCCAAAAAGTTGACTAAATATTCAATAGGTTTTTGATAACGAATATCGTTGTCATAATCCCACACACCACCATCCGAAGGCGCACCATTGTAGCTATCATGCCAGGGGTCAGCGCACCATTCCGAAACATTTCCGTGGATATCATACAAGCCAAAGGCGTTGGCGTTTTGAAACTGACCGACGGGGGTGGTTTGTCCGCGGTAGGCTCCCAGGGGTCCTGAGCTATAGGTGTGGTTGCCATCGTAGTTGGCGAGGTCCGTCGTCAGGGTATCACCGACGTGAAAGGGGCTAGTGGTTCCGGCGCGGGCTGCATATTCCCACTCCGCTTCACTGGG
>NZ_JBIMLI010000366.1:0-1037 GCF_051859755.1 Limnospira sp. | reverse complement strand
CCAGGGGTCACATATTCCTGTAGGGGCGGGTTCAACAGCCTATATTCTTCTTCACCAGCAGCTATATAAACCCGCCCTACTTTCCCCAAACAACCATTGTCGGCTGCGCCAGAATTTAAGAAACCCGGTTTTTTGAAAAAACCGGGTTTCTCGAAACAAGCGATCGCGCAGTCGGAGTGCGACGTATCGCGCAGTGGTGACCTGCTAAAATGGAGAATTAAAACACCACCAAGGACAACCCCCATGACCACCAATGCTGATGATGTTTGGAGACTGCTGGCGGAACTCATAGAAGCCCAAAAGGAAACTGAACGAGTCATCAAAGAAGAGTCCCAAGAAACCGAACGCCGCTTCCGGGAAACCGATCGCCGCTTCGAGGAAACCAAGCAACTCCTCCAGCGACAGTCCGAAGAAAGCGATCGCCGCTTCCGAGAAACCGAACGACTCATTCAACAACAAAACCAACAACTCAACCGGCAATTAGGAGAACTGGGTAACCGCCTCGGAGAATTTGTCGAATGGCAAGTCCGCCCCGCCGTCGTCCAACTGTTTCAGCGACGAGGAATTGCGGTTAATGAATTCCACCCTAATATCTCCGTTAAACGCTTTGGAGAAGCCATAGAAATTGATTTGCTGGTGGTCAACACTGACCAAGCCATATTAGTGGAAGTCAAAAGTAAACTCACCGAAACCGACATCAACGAACACCTGGAAAGACTGGAAAAATTCAAGCGGTTAATGCCCGCTTATCGTGATTTTCATGCCATGGGAGCCGTAGCCGGAATGGTGGTTCCCGAAGAAGTCGCCAGCTATGGCTATCGTCGGGGGTTATTTGTATTGGCACAGTCGGGAGATAGTGTAGTAATTTTAAATGATGATAAATTCCGTCCCCGCCAATGGTAAATTAGAGCCAGAGTTGGCGATCGCACTCCCGATTATACAGGCAAGATGCCCGGACTACACGAAGAGCGATCGCATAGCACAAATCGCCATTCGGTTTGCCGGAACAAAGTATTCGGTTATCCGCACTTGACAAT
>NZ_JBIMLI010000365.1:0-1048 GCF_051859755.1 Limnospira sp. | reverse complement strand
ATTCTATCCTTAGATTCGTCCTTTCCACCGGGGTACTTTAAAGGTCTGTGTAGGTATAGCACAAAATTATCCTACATCTTGAAGATGGCTTGTTAAAACCTCTTCTTTTTCCCCTTGTCCTTTTAGACGCAGCGTGTCAACCTATTTCGCTGCTTCATAATTACGATGGTTCAAGCCAGACATTCGGTTTTCCTAATCATAGATAGTTGGCAGTGGTCGAGTAGGAAATAGGTTTTTCCATTACGCCTTCCGTTCCCCGCTTCAACCTAAGGGTGTGAATCCTTAAATTGGGGGTGGCTACCGCCGTTACTCTCAACTTTCTGCTATATTGGGGTCATAACTCCCTCAAACAGTCCGTATATTGACCCTGAGTTCCCTGCCTAGTTTGGATTCTCATCTCCAAACGTTGGGACGCATAAATAGTTATGGGATATTCAAAGAGTTTCAGCCCTCTTTTATTCAACCAAGGGGTTGAAATCCCACTAGGAGCTTATTTCAGGCATCTCAGCCTTATTTGGTCTCCTAAACATCTCGCACTTAGTGGTTTATGATAGCATAGCACATCGAGAGTATGCAAGACTCAAACCCAAAGTCCTAATTGGCCATTACCTGCTAAGGACATTGACAAGTAGGGGTCGAGAGAGATGTCGCCATCTCCCCCTCCCATACAAAACCGTACTTGAGACTTTCACCTCATACGGCTCCTAATCTGATTGTTCCATTGTTAAGGATACAGCGTTGGCGTTATCTAGCGCCGTCTTATCATCATGACAGTGGCGGTGTAATAATTGAAGGTTTTTGTATTCATCCTTTCCACCAAGGCTTCGAGGTACAATGTGGTCTATTTCAATTAGATCAGATGTGGTAAAGTATTGTCGGTAGGGGTCGAAAGGGAAGTCACCCTCCCCAACTCCCATTCCAAACCGTACTTGAGACTTTCACCTCACACGGCTCCTGATGTGGACACCCCTTGTCATGGGAACAGGGTTACGACCCCCTGCTTTGTAACTTCAACTTTCAGAGCTGTATACAACCACGTAGTCTTTAA
>NZ_JBIMLI010000364.1:0-1052 GCF_051859755.1 Limnospira sp. | reverse complement strand
CGATTATTGATGGTTGAAAGGATTAATTTTCGTCGCTGAGAATTTGAGGAACTCGGAAGAAATCCCCATCAGGTTCTGGGGCGGCGGCGAGTAAAGCGTCGCGATTTGGATAGGGTTCAAGTTGATCAGGACGGGTGATATTGCTGACATCGATCGCCCGCATAGTAGGGGCGACTTTTTCCGTATCCAGCTCCTTGAGTTGTTCAAAGTAATCCAAAATACCATTCAATTCCTTAGTAAACTTTTCCTCTTCCGAGGGCTGTAGTTGTAAGCGAGCTAAGTGAGCCACTTTGCGGACTTCTTCGCGATCAATCATGCTGGTAATCCAACTCCTATTTAGAAGTAAACATCAATATCACTGCGGCCTGTTGTTTTCAGCCAGTTCTGAGCTTCAATGTAGTTATTAGGAGCGAGACGAATAGCGCGTTTCCAGTATTCTGCCGCTTCCCGATAGGCTTGTTCTGCGGCATCCTCATCTCCCGCTTCTTTGGCGCGATCGCCACGATAGTGGAAAATCACAGCAATATTATTGAGAGCCTGGGGAAGGCGGGGGTTGAGATCAATTGCTTGATGGTAATAATCTAGTGCTTGGTCATGTTCGCCGTTGCTGGTGTGAATCAAACCAATGTTATAGAGGATATAACTGCGATCGTTAGGATCTTGTTCAAGTTTGAGAGCCTCATAATAGTTTTCGAGAGCTTCTGCATATTCTCCATCAGCTTGAGCCGACATTCCATCGCGATAGTAGGCGAAGGCTTCTTTTGCCTCCCGGCTGGTAGGTAGCATTTTCAGAAGCATATCAGCCGCGACCGTAAAAGTCTTATCAATGAAATTATCGTTACGTTGAGTTCTGGGCATATTATAGGAGTCTCCACAGTAGGGGGGCGATCGCTTGGAGTTACCGCATCAGGGGCAAAACCAATATTAAGTTTACACCTTCGTTAATTGCTAGAGCAATCTAACCGGGTATTCTTGTTTCTGATACATTTACGCGACATTTATCCGGCTATTGCCTGACAATGCGACGATAGCACTATTACCCGTTAAGGTAA
>NZ_JBIMLI010000363.1:0-1059 GCF_051859755.1 Limnospira sp. | reverse complement strand
CGGTCAGCCATGCTTCCCAACAGTCAGCTTAATAAACCCGCCCTCCAAGATAATCAAGGCAAGAAAACGGCTGGAGTTGATGGAGTAAGAGCAATCTCTCCAAAACAAAGGTTTGAACTCGTCGAGAACATTAAGGGAAACATCAAAGCAAAAGCACTTAGGAGAGTATGGATTCCAAAACCTGGAAGGGATGAAAAACGCCCACTAGGTATTCCTACAATCCAAGATAGAGCAAGGCAAGCTTTGGTCAAGTCGGCACTTGAACCCGAATGGGAGTCAAGATTTGAAGGCACTAGCTACGGGTTCCGTCCTGGACGATCCGCCCATGATGCAATAGCACGAATTTACTCAAGTATCAACAAGGGTAAATACTTCGTGTTAGACGCAGACATAGCGAAATGTTTTGACCGAATAAACCATGATTACCTAATGTCCAAAATTCATTGTTCAAGCAGCCTAAAACGAGATATTAAACAATGGCTCAAAGCAGGCGTTTTGGATAACGGTGTATTTGAGGATACAGAAGCAGGGACACCCCAAGGAGGGGTAATAAGCCCACTCCTAGACAACATCGCACTGTTGGGAATGGTTAGGCTAATTGAAACAATGTATCCTAAGAAAGAAGGTAAGGCTGTCAAAGCCTGCCTAATAAGATATGCCGATGATTTCATAGTAATATCACCATCACTAGAAATCATTGAACAGTGCAAAACTGCAATTTCCGAATAGCTAAAACCTGTAGGATTAGAGATTAAACCTGGAAAGACTCGAATCTGTCATACACTCAATTCCATTGAGTATAATGGCAAAACTGAAGAACCAGGGTTGGATTTTCTCGGATTCAATATCAGGCAATACCCAGCAGGAAAATATAAATCTGGAAAAATAGGTGGGACAACAAACCGATTAATCGGTCATAAAACTCACATCAAACCCAGTAACAAAGCAGTCAAAGCCCACACAGAAATGATAAAAGGTGTAATTAAACAACATAAAACAGCACCTCAATCAGCCCTGATTAGTAAACTAAACCCGATTATTCGTGGATGGTCAAATTAC
>NZ_JBIMLI010000362.1:0-1071 GCF_051859755.1 Limnospira sp. | reverse complement strand
CATCACCCCCTTAACGTAGGTCTAATCCTGGACCTGCATCTTACATCTCCTTTGAGGAGTAATTTCCGGCTCCTGCCGGAAATTACCGGATTTTATGCAAGAGGCTTGCACTATAGCTTGTACCTTGTCCACATCTTGCCAACCCAGAATTTCTGTGACTTTTTTCTCAAGATTTTTGTAGGTTCTGAAAAATTCCGCAATTTCCTCTAGGCGGTGAGGTGCGATATCTTTCAGAGATTTTACCTCACTATAGCGGGGGTCTTTGGCAGGAACACAGAGAATTTTCTCATCGCGATCGCCACCATCAATCATTTCTAGCATACCAATGGGCCGCGCCGCAATCACACAACCAGGAAATGTCGGTTGATCCATCAACACCATGCCATCAAGGGGGTCTCCATCATCCGCTAAAGTATTCGGGATAAACCCATAATCATAGGGGTACTGGACAGAGGAGTATAAAACCCGATCTACGGCGAAGGCTTGTAAATCTTTGTCAAATTCGTATTTATTTTTACTCCCCGCAGGAATTTCGATCAACACATTGACCAATCCTGGTTTCGGTTCCGGGGGAATAAGTGATAAGTCCATATTTGTCGTTCTCCAAGTTGATGTTTCATACTTCCCACTAAGGGGATTTATTCAGAGGCTAGGCTGGCTGAGATAGGATTACCCTTACCCCAGTGCTTGCCAAATCTTGAGTGCTTGCCAAATCTTGATCAGGGTTGACCCAGAAACTTAGCTTAACCGCCGATAAGCCCCGCGCTATAGCCGTAAGGTTAGCGTCCGGTTGACACTCTAGCGCCGTAGAAGGCGGAGATTTTTAAGAGATTTTCACTCTTAACGGCTGTGCCAAACAACCCCCAGACACTCCGCTTAAAGCATTGTGCTTACTTTTCCTCAATATATTAGCCGCCCCGTTACAGTCCGCGTTAACCAGAAAACCATCTTTCGTTCGATACAGCCCCCGTTTAAGCCGTTGGCTAGAGAATTTAGACTGATACATTTACGCGACATTTATCCGGCTATTGCCTGACAATGCGACGATAGCACTATTACCCGTTAAGGTAA
>NZ_JBIMLI010000361.1:726-1074 GCF_051859755.1 Limnospira sp. | reverse complement strand
CCCGACGGTTCAGGAACACAACCCCCTGTAACCGTCGCCACATTTATCGGTAATCCCCGATTATCTATTGATGATATATTGCTGATTGGAACCACCACACCAGAACCCGAACCTACTCCTGAGCCGGAACCAGAGCCGGAACCATTACCCGAACCATTACCCGAACCATTACCCGAACCTACTCCTGAACCTACTCCTGAACCTACTCCTGAACCTACTCCTGAACCCGAACCATTACCTGAACCTACTCCTGAGCCGGAACCAGAGCCGGAACCATTACCCGAACCTACTCCTGAACCTACTCCTGAACCTACTCCTGAACCTACTCCTGAACCCGAACCATTACCT
>NZ_JBIMLI010000361.1:0-627 GCF_051859755.1 Limnospira sp. | reverse complement strand
TGAACCTACTCCTGAACCGGAATTTGTAATCGTTAACCCCGACTTTGCTACCACTCCCAGTTTCATCCTAGGTAGCCCCGGAAATGATACTATTTTCGCAGAGGATACCAACTTGAGGCGCATTGAAATTCCTGTATTAGAGAATGATAGTCCCGCTGTGGGATTAACCATTAATAGCATCAGTAATGTCAGCGGAGGAGAAGTTAATATTCTCCCAGGTAATACCTCCGTTGAGTTTATCCCCCTTGTCCCAGGACCATTCGGTGGCGAATTTACCTATACCGCACAAGACTCCCTAGGAAATACCGCCTCCGCTTTGGTTAGCGTTAGTATTGCAACAGTGGACACCATTGATGGTAATGCAGGTGATAATTTTCTCGCCGGTCACTTAGACTCTATTGTTTTAATTGGCGGTCCTGGTAATGATACTCTTGTAGGTAGCGCCTTTCGTAATGACTTGCTATTGGGTAATGAGGGTAATGATTCTTTAGTGGGTGGTCCTGGTAATGATTCCCTCTTTGGTGGTCCTGGTAATGATACCTTAACAGGTGGTACTGGTAATGACATCATACGTGGTGGTGATGGAGAAGATTTAATCTATGGTGGCGGTGGTAATAACCTACTATA
>NZ_JBIMLI010000360.1:0-1100 GCF_051859755.1 Limnospira sp. | reverse complement strand
GGCGGCGGGGGATGACGCGGGGGTGGTGCATTTTCTGCGGTTGGAGGGGGTGGATTTCCTGCCGTTGGAAAGAAATGTCCCCTTAACCTTGCCTTCTGAAAGTCCCTTGAGTTTACTCTCTGAGGGGTTATCTCTGGTACAACAGGGACGGGAGGAGGAGGCGATGTCCTGTTGGGAGAAGGCGGTCAAACTGCGACCCGATGCTGCCCCGATGATTTGGGGAAATGGGGGAAAAGCTCTCTCTAAACGAGGTGAAGCGTTGTGGGAAGCAGAAAACTATGAAGGGGCGGTGCGTTGTTTTCAAGGGGCGGTAAAACTGCAACCGGATAATGCCAAATATTGGAATGGGTTGGCAATGTCACAACGGCGTTCTGGGGATGCAGAAGCAGCACTGTCTAGTTATGAAACCGCCTTAAAATTACAACCCGACAACGCTTATATTTGGAGTAATCGCGGTTATGCTTTCCATGTTTTAGGTCGCTATGAGGAGGCAATGGCGAATTACCAAAAAGCCTTAGAGTTAGACTCTAATTATGCCAACGCTTACTATAATATTGCTTGTCTTTATGGGTTACAAGGGGATGTGGATTTAGGGGTTGAAAACTTACAACGGGCGATTGAGTTAGATTCAGAATGTCGTGAGATGGCGGCAACTGACCAGGACTTTGATAGGATTCGCGGGGATAGTCGATTTCAGGCGTTATTAGAAGAATTATAAACCAGGTTTATCAGATGTGTAAAACCTTGTTTTTGCGTGGCTGATATAACCCGGCTTTTTAGGATTTGGGGGGATAGAATTAGCACCAGGAGTAGGTTATGTGAACCCAGGAAACCCGACCAAAACTTAACCACTCCCAGCCTAGCCGACTGTGTTGGGTTTCGCGATCGCTCCACCCAACCTACTAGAGTCAGAGTGTGTTGTGTAAAGCGATCGCGCTCCCAGCCTAGCCGACTGTGTTGTGTAAAGCGATCGCTCCACCCAACCTACTAGAGTCCGAGTCTGTTGTGTAAAGCGATCGCGCTCCCAGCCTAGCCGACTGTGTTGGGTTTCGCGATCGCTCCACCCAACCTACTAGAGTCCGACTGTGTTGTGTAAAGCG
>NZ_JBIMLI010000359.1:0-1100 GCF_051859755.1 Limnospira sp. | reverse complement strand
TGTTACCTTAACGGGTAATAGTGCTATCGTCGCATTGTCCGGCAATAGCCGGATAAATGTCGCGTAAATGTATCAGGGCGGGGATTCTCGGCCGTTAAACTCAAAAAAGTTCAAATTGTAATGCGCGGAAATGGTGGTCGATGAAACTGTTAATCAGCAATGATGATGGGGTTTTTGCCCTGGGTATTCGTTCCCTAGCTAATAGTTTAGGGGAAGCGGGACATGATGTTACTGTTGTCTGTCCCGATCGCGAACGTTCAGCCACTGGTCACGGATTGACCCTACATCAGCCCATTCGTGCGGAAGAGTGTTCATCAGTCTTTCACCCGACTGTAACCGCCTGGTCTTGTTCAGGAACCCCGGCTGATTGCGTAAAATTGGGGTTGTTTGCTTTACTTGACAGTATGCCAGATATGGTTTTGTCAGGTATCAACCACGGCCCCAACCTAGGAACGGATATCCTGTATTCGGGAACGGTATCCGCTGCTATGGAAGGGTTGATTGAGGGTATCCCCAGTATTGCATTTAGTCTAGCCAGTTATTCGTCGGTTGAATTTGACCTGGCCGCAGGTTTTGCGACCACCCTGGTTAACGCTTTAGAAAATCAGGGATTATCGGAAGCATTTTTGCTTAATGTTAATATTCCTGCTGTTGGCGAACAGGAAATCGCTGGAGTGGCGATCGCTCGCCAAGGTATTCGCCGCTATGTGGATATTTTTGAGAAACGGGTTGATCCGCGCGGTAAAACCTACTACTGGCTTGCCGGAGAACTTCTCGAAGACGTGGAAGAAGTTATCGACCATCAAAATTTTGATCATGCACCCACAGATGTAAGTGCCGTCCGCAGTAACTATATTACCATTACCCCCCTTCAGTACAACCTTACCCAATTTAAAGCCTTAGAACCCCTTGCGGATTTGGTGGCCGCCGTGAGACACTGGAGACAGTAGACTAGAATAGTAGATAGAGAATCATAGCAAGTCCGATCATGGGGGTTGATTAAAGCCAAAGGCTTGGTAGATCCTAGTCAGCACCCCCGGCTGAAGCACGGGGGCTTCGTGCCCCCCTTTCAGGTAGCTGACCAGCTTAAGCCTTAACTG
>NZ_JBIMLI010000358.1:0-1114 GCF_051859755.1 Limnospira sp. | reverse complement strand
TGAAAACCCCATACTGCAACGTTTCCAAAGGTATAGGGTCCAACCCTACCAATTCCCCGTCAGGGGACGGAAACACTGCTCCGTAACTGTCTGTATAGGTGGTAGTCATGTTGTGTTGAGTCCAACCCTACCAATTCCCCGTCAGGGGACGGAAACGCTTTTTCTAGGGCTTGTACGAGGGCTTTGGCGATGCGAAGTCCAACCCTACCAATTCCCCGTCAGGGGACGGAAACGCGAAGTCGTCTATTGCCTACCTGTTTCCTATTATTCTGTCCAACCCTACCAATTCCCCGTCAGGGGACGGAAACATCTCGCTTCTTTTTGGATTTTGATAGTGCGTGATGAGAACAGTCCAACCCTACCAATTCCCCGCAAGGGGACGGAAACGTGGTCATGATGACTTCTCCATCTAAAGAACAATGTGGCTTTCCTAACCCATTCCCCGCAAGGGGACGGAAACCTCGGGGCTTAAATACGGGTGGTTGGCCACTACCACCGCTCTACTTTCCTAACCCATTCCCCGCAAGGGGACGGAAACAGCACCTCGTTGTGCTGGCCGTAGTTCACTTCCTCAAACTTTCCTAACCCATTCCCCGCAAGGGGACGGAAACACCCTCTTTTGTTTTCCTGACATTTGCCCCCCATGGGACGTCCAACCCTACCAATTCCCCGTCAGGGGACGGAAACTGCCAATGGGGTATAACCCCTTCTCAGGGGAACCCTCTTCGTCCAACCCTACCAATTCCCCGTCAGGGGACGGAAACATAGCGCTCTTCGGTACTCCTGAAATCCATCCTCCTTATAAGGGTCCAACCCTACCAATTCCCCGTCAGGGGACGGAAACAATGTGAACATCTCTTTTCCCTCTTCAAAAAAATTCAAAAAAAAGTCCAACCCTACCAATTCCCCGTCAGGGGACGGAAACATTAGGAAACTTTTTTTAAACTAACGTCAATTTCACGTCCAACCCTACCAATTCCCCGTCAGGGGACGGAAACCATGTTCATGATTTTACTGTTAATCAAATAAGTCTTTCAGGTCCAACCCTACCAATTCCCCGTCAGGGGACGGAAACTAAAAAAGCGATCGCCTTCTGCTTAGAGGTAAAGCAATA
>NZ_JBIMLI010000357.1:0-1119 GCF_051859755.1 Limnospira sp. | reverse complement strand
ATTAAATTTATGTTCACACCAAGTCGCCCTAAAAGGACGAGGTTTTCAACCCATTTTTTCTGATAAGGCTATGACGACTAAGACTCTGGCGATCGCAGATCCCACCTGTTAGCGCGGTTCGGCTGCGATCAGTTCGGCGGAGCTCACCGACCGCACCGACCGTTTTTGTTCAAAATCTCAACCTGACTAAGTTAAACTCCTGCCAAACCATAAGCAGACATCCGCATAATATCGCGGGTAGTGAAACCAATATTGCTCAGAGCTTCCCCATAGGCAATCATGAAGTCCTCAATTAAGGCTTCTTTCTCCATTCCCAGGATACTGGCATCTTTTTCCACCTGGTTAAGCATTTTCCAGACCAGGGGTAGGTTTTGGCGGTTAGCTTCTTCTAGTTCAGCTTTGGACTCCTCAAAGTGAGCTTTCAGCCACTCCTCGCCAAAGTTCAGATGCTCGTACTCATCTTTAACCACGCCTTCGGTAATTTTGCGAGCAAAGGGATCAGCCACAGGGATATAGATGTTGTAAGCAGCGATCGCAAAACTTTCAATAATTAAAGATTGGATCAGCAAACAAGTCACCAACTTACCTTCAGCCGCCGCCTTTTGGAAATTACCATGAAGTTTAGCAAAGAACTCACGGCCAAAGTCCATGTCTGGGGTAACTTCCAGGTTGCGACCACAAGCCTGAAACCCTTTCTTATGACGCTTTTCCATTTTCGACAGACGAATTAGCTCTTCCCGTTCTTCAGGTAGCATTTCACCCAGTTTGATGTAATTATCAGATGCTTCCTGCTCACCTTCAATTACGATCGCATTAATCCGGCTATAGGCATCTTTATAGGTTTCGTTTTGAAAGTCCAGTTCAGTAATTGTTTCAAGCTGTGGCATAAATTAGATTTCTCCTGGTAACAAACAAATGAGCTGTTCTTGACACTCCCACGCCCCTTAACAGTGGAATTCTTGGTTCAGCGATCCGACTTACACATCTAACTCAAAAGCCAGATACCCAGAGGTCGATATCTGATACATTTACGCGACATTTATCCGGTTGTTCCCGGACAATGCGACGATAGCACTATTACCCGTTAAGGTAACAGAGGCGGTATCCCGCAAAGCTTTT
>NZ_JBIMLI010000356.1:0-1126 GCF_051859755.1 Limnospira sp. | reverse complement strand
AGGGCAAAAAAGCGATCGCATTAAGTCCCTTGACACCAATCTGGACTTCTACAATTCCAAGACAACGGTAAACGCTTCTGTTTAACTCAACTCGACCAGGGTGATGATTAATCAAGGTTCATTATCTGCTTTTGAGTTACCAGCCCCAAGTTTTGATTAAACTAGAGATTCGGCGGCGGCACGAATTTCGCTGCGAACTTCGTAGAATGAAGTAGTCGGGGCTTTGGCGAATAGGGGTGTCATTTGATCTAGCAAAGCCTGATATGCTTCACTTTGATTGGCTTCCATGTCTTGGATATTTTCCCAGAAGATAATGGCAATACCACGATCAGTTCCCGGTTCCTGTAGCAAATAAGACCCTTTGAACCCGGTACTGTAGGTTGAAACTGCTTGTTCAAACAGTTCTCGGGCTTCTTCAAATTTACCAGGCTTAAACTCCCCGATCGCAATATAGGCGTGTTTGTGTTTCAGAAAATCAAAAAATTCGGACATAACTAACCACCGGTTATGAGTTGAGAACATTGGACTCCTGGTGCTAGACCAACCGATACATTTTGGCTAACCAACATTCACAAATGCCAGATGCTGAGGTACTTTACGCGCTCTATAGGAAACAAGTCTTGACACCCCCTCTTTTCCGCCACACGGAGAGGAACTGAGCCCAAAACCCATATTAACCCATATAGGTCAATTTTTATCAATTATTCGCTGTTAATTTCCCCTTAATTATCTATACAGCCTTTACCCAAAACACAAAGTACAGTATAATGTATGGGTAGAGTCGAGAATGGAGTCGCCCCCATCCCCTCCCTTTCCCAACCGTACTTGAGACTTTCGCCTCATACGGCTCCTGATGTGGTTGCCCAATTGTTATTGGTATAGTGTTGATTTCACCGCTTGGTCCTTCTTCGTTCAGAGCTATATGCACCACGTAGTCTTTCAACTCGCTCTCGCCGTAAAACTCCTACTTATTGCCGGATTTACATCTACACCGTGGCACGTCTGGTAGGGGTCGAGAATGGAGTCGCCTCCATCCCCTCCCATTCAAAGGGTGCATCTCAGTTAAGAAATGAGTAATTGTACTTAGTGCAACCTTCACCCACAGCCCTACATAATGAGCGAAGCA
>NZ_JBIMLI010000355.1:0-1131 GCF_051859755.1 Limnospira sp. | reverse complement strand
GAGCAGTTTGATTCTCTCCATGATGCCATGGATTCCGTTCTCAAAGCTGCGTCCTAACCACCTTGACTAATGCTATAGCTCACCCTGCCCTGCCTCTTCCCTGATTTGAGGGCATGGAAGCGTTGTCCTTCCTGGCAGTAACCATAAGGATAATCGGAGTCTTGACTATTCATGCCAGCTTCATCGAGGTAAACCAACCCTTCCGGCTCCATCTGTTCAATCTGAGCCATAAACTCCTCTCGCTGTTGCTTCCAACGTTCTTGGTAGCCGTAAGTTTTTTTTCTGGTGAAGCCAATTTTCTTCAAGGCTCTGGATATGGTGCGAGGAGAGATGTCGTCATCCCAAAGTTCAGCCATCTGAGCGGAGGTTTTGTGGCCATGCTCTTGGGCAAAAGCCTTGAATTTTTGCAAGTCGGTAATTTTGTGGTTATTGCCAGGTGGGTGATTAGGTTGAGGGAGGAAGTCTCCGGTCTGTGCTTTTCTTTGCAGCCAGAGATTAATGGTGTTCCGGCTGACATGGAAAACTTGACTGGCTTCTGTTTTGGGCATACCGTCTAGTTCAATGGCATCAATAACTTTTTGTCTGAGGTCGTAACTATAGGGGGCTGGCATTTTTGGTCTTCTTAGTCATCTCGTCCTCTCCATTATACGTCCTAACTTTCCTGTCTTGTGCTATAGGTTGAGGGAGGAAGTCTCCGGTCTGTGCTTTTCTTTGCAGCCAGAGATTAATGGTGTTCCGGCTGACATGGAAAAGTTGACTGGCTTATGTTTTGGGCATACCGTCTAGTTCAATTGCATTAATAACTTTTTGTCTGAGGTCGTAACTATAGGGGGCTGGCATTTTTGGTCTTCTTAGTCATCTCGTCCTCTCCATTATACGTCCTAACTTTCCTGTCTGGTGCTATAGTAACCCAGTACACTCTAACAGACTGAGCCTCTGGGGATTTTGGTAGGCAATCGTAGGGGGTTGTCGCGATCGCACCCCCACCCGGTTTCTGTTCGCGATGGGTCCCCCTCTCGATTGCCCGGACAACAAACTGATGCCAGGTCGATCACGCCTCTTTACTTCCGGTAAAACTGCTACGAGTGTCAGCCTGCCCAGATTGCACTTGAGTAGCCCCCAACCCGCACA
>NZ_JBIMLI010000354.1:0-1155 GCF_051859755.1 Limnospira sp. | reverse complement strand
AGGGTATAGCACTCCCATTTTACCCCATTCCAGACACTCAGAAACGGGGTTTATTTCTTAAATCTTGGTGAAGGAACACCAGATGCTGCCAGAAACCCGATTTCTTTTGCCCAAACCCGCTATTTTAGAGATTTGATGCACAAGTCGGCTACAGTCGGTTAAAATAGATGGCATCCAACCCATTAAATCAGCCCCTTATGGCACTGACCCGAATCACCCCAGAGGGAACCGCAACGATTCCCCCAGAAATTCTCGACTGGCTGCAATTAAAACCGGGAGACCCGATTAATATCGCCATTTCTCCTGATGGCAAAGTCTATTTAGAACCCGTCCCCAAAGCCGCTAAAATTGATGTCCGTACCTTATCGGGTTGTCTCTACGATCCAGACAGAAAACCCGTTTCTCTAGCGGAAATGGAACAAGCCATTGCTGAAGGGGCAGGAGAATCGATGTGAAAGGTTTGGATACCAATGTCATCGTCCGCTTTCTAGTCCGAGACGATGAATCACAATGGCAGCAAGCGGATCGATACATCAATCAAGCCCTAGAAAATCATCAAACCTGCTTGATTAATAATATTGTCCTTTGTGAAGTTGCTTGGGTATTACGCAGTCGGTATAAAATTAAGCGAGACCAACTCATTACTATCCTAGAAACTCTCTTAAATACCAATATTTTTGTATTTGAAAATTCCGATGATATCGCTTGGGCAATTAATCAAATGAAGTCGGGAAATGCTGATTTTTCTGATTATTTGATTGTTCGCATCAATCAACAGGCTGGCTGTGATGAAACCGCATCGTTTGATGTCAAGCTAGGGCAATTATCCCAGGTTTACCGGCTGGGTTCATAAACTCTCAGAAACCGGGTTTCCTTCTTGATTTTTTGTGAATAAACACCAGATGCTGCTAGAAACCGGGTTTCTTTTGCCCGACTACCCAAAAACTCGATTACTCAAGATTCCTAACTTTGCGTAACTCATCCAAAAACTCCTCCCGCGTCACAGACCCTAAAACCTCGCGCCTTTCCTGGGTATAATCTCCCTGTCCACAACCCATTTGTTGCAAAAATCGAATCACATCAGACTGTCCCAAATGACTGACTAAAATCTGATAGCCCTTTTCTCTTAACTCTAATGCGTTCATCATGAAAAAT
>NZ_JBIMLI010000353.1:0-1156 GCF_051859755.1 Limnospira sp. | reverse complement strand
CAGCAGATATTCCGAACCCCAGATTACTTTGTATTTGACCCGTTTGAAGCCAACGCCTTTCAAGGATGGCATTTGCAGAGTTCGGGAGGTTATCAGCTTTTAGAGGCGAATGAGCGAGGTTGGCTGTGGTGTGAAACCTTGGGCTTTTGGCTGGGAACTTGGTCAGGAACTATAGACCGTGAGGAGGCAATTTGGCTGCGGTTTTATGATACCGAAGGTAATTTAGTCCTGTTACCAGAAGAAGCTGAACGCCAAAAGGCGGAATCCGCCGAACAACGAGCAGAATCCGCCGAACAACGAGCAGAACGTCTGGCGGAAAGGTTGCGCGCGCTGGGTTTAGATCCAGAGGAACTATAAAAGAAGCGATCGCACAACAACATCCACTTTCTAGGTAATTTACCCAACGCCTTCCCAGTGGGAGAATGTCTGTGGGAGCCAGTCCCCAAATCGGGAAAGTTGGGGATATAATCATCAGCAACTGAGAAATACGAGAGACGGGGGAACCGAAAATGTCAGTTGAACTCACTGCCAATACTAGCCCCGAAACTGCTACCGAAACGGAATGGGAACCCCCCATGCCGCCAACAGATTTGATTTTTGATGATGGAGAGCCTTTGGAAAGTAACCGTCACCGCATTGCTATGAACGTCCTGATTAGGTCATTGCAACAGGCTTGGAGCGAGCGCCATGATTTCTATACAGGCGGGAATATGTTTATTTACTATAGCAGCGAACAAGCTAGGAACCGAGATTTTCGCGGGCCAGATTTCTTTGCGGTGTTAGATGTAGATGGCACCAAAGAACGACAGGGTTGGGTAGTATGGCAGGAAGGGGGTCGCTACCCAGATGTCATTGTGGAGTTGATGTCTCCCAGTACCGCCAGAGTAGATAAAGGAAAGAAAAAGGAGCTGTATCAGCAGACTTTTCGAACCCCAGATTACTTTGTATTTGACCCGTTTGAAGCCAACGCCTTTCAAGGATGGCATTTGCAGAGTTCGGGAGGTTATCAGCTTTTAGAGGCGAATGAGCGAGGTTGGCTGTGGTGTGAGACCTTGGGCTTTTGGCTGGGAACTTGGTCGGGAACTATAGACCGTGAGGAGGCAATTTGGCTGCGGTTTTATGATACGGAAGGTAATTTGGTGTTGTTACCGGAAGA
>NZ_JBIMLI010000352.1:0-1157 GCF_051859755.1 Limnospira sp. | reverse complement strand
AGCCGTGTGATGTGAAAGTATCAAGCACGGTTTGGAATTGGAGTTGGCGAAGGTGACTTCCCTTTCGACCATAACATAGCAGTCCGGCGAGTGACCCAAGATAATCAAGGCAAGAAAACAGCCGGTGTTGATGGAATGAGAGCAATCTCTCCAAGACAAAGGTTTGAAATTGTCAAGAGCATCAAGGGAAATCTCAAAGCAAAACCACTGCGACGGGTGTGGATACCAAAACCTGGAAGGGATGAAAAAAGCGGGAATGGGAATACCCACAATCCAAGACAGAGCAAGGCAAGCCTTGGTTAAGTCGGCTCTCGAACCTGAATGGGAATCGAGATTTGAAGGCACAAGCTACGGGTTCCGTCCCGGACGGTCAACCCACGACGCAATAGCACGAATTTACCTAAGCATCCGCAAAGGTGAATACTATGTACTAGATGCTGATATAGCGTGCGAGACGTTTAGGAGTGAAATAGGGCTGCAATGCTCGAAATAACCTCCTAGAGGGGAATCAACTGATTCAACCCAGTTACCCCTTAACTGTTTATATGTTCCAACGCTCGAGCAGAGGAGCAAGGCAGGAAACTCAAGGTCAATCCCATTTTAAGAAATCGCAAAATACCGTCCAAATATACCTAGGAGGAGTATTAAACCACTTGGTGCGATTATGGGATAGAGTAACGGCGATAGCCACCCCCAATTTGAGGATTCACACTCCTAGGGTTGAAGCAGGGAACGGAAGGCGTAATAGGGGAACCTACCTCTCACTCGACCACTGCCAACCATCCATGATTAAGGAGACTGAATGTCCGGCTTGAACCATCGTAAGAATTGAGTAGCGAAACAGGTTGATACGCTGCGCTCAAAAGAGCAAGGGAAAAAGTAGGTGGCTATTCTAACTACCTACACAGACCTTTAAAGTACCCCGGTGGACAGGACAAATCTAAAGATGAAATGCCCATATAAACGGAACGTTATAACCCCTTTCAGGCTCTGACAATCTGGTCGAGGTAGTCAGTAGTGATAAGTGTAAGCGCAAGGTGCGAGACGTTCGGGTATGAAATAGGGCTGAAATGCCCGAAATATAGCATTAGTCAAGGTGGTTAGGACGCAGCTTTGAGAACGGAATCCATGGCATCATGGAGAGAATCAAACTGCTC
>NZ_JBIMLI010000351.1:0-1185 GCF_051859755.1 Limnospira sp. | reverse complement strand
TTATCCTCAACTCTTCTCGCTTATTATACCGTATTGCCCTAAAATATTAACCTAATTTGAGATTAAATCATGCTCCTTTCGGGTTTAGCACTCCTATTTGTTTGTGGCAATTGATTAGTGACGAGCGAAACCCGTCCCTACAGGATTCTATGATAGCGATCGAAATTTGATCTGCCTTGGGAAAGCGCGTCATATCAGAACATTTGTCATTTTTTGATGACAACCACTAAATCTGACAGCACCCCACCTAGCTGGCCGTCTAGGTTGAAGTAGCTAATCAATCAAAATGTGCAACCTTTGCTACAACAGGCTAATCACTGCTACCACAGCAACTCGACACAATGATGATGATTGTGTCAGAATGAGTGTCTAGTTTGACATCATAATCGTAGTTGTTCCCATTGATTGATATCTTTAGTTTGTCTTTATTTCGAAAATAATCCTTTAACCATAAGTCAAATTGTTACCGCCGTTACACTTATCGCAGGAGTTTGTATCAATGAAAATCCGTTCTCTAGTTTCTGGTTTGACACTGACTGGCTTTTTGTTGGGAGCTTTTCCGACTCTGGTTATGGCGCAATCAGGTCCTGGTGTGACTTTGTTTGGTGGACCGGAAAGGGCGAATTTGCTCAATTTCTTTCTACAAAGTGGCCGCTCTGGTCGCTGGGACCGCTACAGATTAAGAATTCCGTCTAGGAAGTTAAATATGGCTGTGGCTTTGATCTCGATTTCGTATCCTGAGCATTTCGAGGGTAGATTTGACCCCGATCGCATTGAGGTTCGTATCGGTGATCAGTCAATTCCCCTAGAGGAGGTAATCTGGGATGCCGAAAACAATTTTATTGAAATCTATCCAGAAGAACCCATCCCAGCCGGACAGTCTTTAGAAATTGTGATGTCAAACGTCAGAAATCCTACTTTTGGCGGGATGTTCCACTTTAATGCTAATGTTCGCAGCCCCGGTGATGTGCCTCTGTTACGCTATGTTGGTACTTGGGTCCTCAGTATTGATTAACAGATGCTGGGGCGGTTGAGTTGATTATCGCTCAACCAACTGGCTGTCAGGTTTTCTGGAGCATGATTTAATCTCAAATTAGGTTAACATTTGACGGCCATACGGTATAATACCAAGTATGGTGCGAGACCTTCGGGTATGAAATAGAGCTGAAATGGGCGTGGGGACTA
>NZ_JBIMLI010000350.1:0-1203 GCF_051859755.1 Limnospira sp. | reverse complement strand
GGTCATGGTAAATAGTTTCTCATCGCAGGTTATGGCAGACAGTATAGCATTTGGGTAGGATTTTCGAGAGCGATCGCCTTGGGTTATGGTAGGCGCGATCGCTTATAATTAACTAAAAATACCTGAGATGATTTGATTCAGAACCATGACATTTACACTACAAGCAATTTATGAACAAGGAATGCTGCGACTCATGCAGCCCGTCGATCTACCTGAAGGAACATCAGTTCAAGTGATCATTACTGCTAATGACTCGACTCAGGAGAACAAAAATACCACCGATATTTTAGCTCAAATTGCCGCATTACCCTTAGAAGGCGATCGCGACAATTTTTCTGGATTCGACCACGATCGCATTCTCTATCCCCATCAGAAATAAATCATGATATTTGTAGATACGAGTGCTTGGTTTGCTAGTGTCGTTCCTTCAGATCCAGAGCATCAATCGGTCAGTATGTGGATGCGTCAAAATACCGAGGCTTTTCTGACAACCGACTATATTGTTGATGAAACACTGACACTATTAAGAGCCAGAAAAGAAACGGCGCGATCGCTTGCTATGGGAAAAGCATTTTTTTCGGGTCAGCTTGGTACACTCTACTTTCTCAGCGAAGCAGACATTCAGTTAACATCGCAAATTTTCAGGCAATTTTCAGATAAAGAGTGGAGTTTTACCGATTGTAGCAGCAAAGTCATTATCGAAAAATTACAAATCAGCAAGGCTCTCAGTTTAGACAATCATTTTAGGCAATTTGGCTCAATTATTGTCATTCCCTAAAAATGAACTTATCAAACTTTTCTGTAAACAGGCGATCGCCCTCCCAAAAATAGGTAGGTGCGATCGCCTCTATTTACAGTTATTTAAAGTTCTTCGGGGTCAATTCCTTGGGCGCGTAATAACTCAGCTAGTCTTTCCGCCCGTTGGCGTTCAGCTTCGGCCCGTTGGCGTTCCTGCTGTAACTCTAGTTGAGCTTGTTCCGCCCGTTGATGTTCATTTTCTGCCCGCTGATGTTCATTTTCTGCCCGCTGATGTTCATTTTCTGCCCGTTGATGTTCATTTTCTGCCCGTTGATGTTCATTTTCTGCCCGCTGGCGTTCATTTTCTGCCCGCTGGCGTTCAATTCTAGCTCGTTCATCCCCGGTTAATAACAAATTACCCTGGCTATCCCACCAGCGCAGCCAAGGCAATTCTAGGTTGCCATA
>NZ_JBIMLI010000349.1:0-1210 GCF_051859755.1 Limnospira sp. | reverse complement strand
TAGCGCAGGAGTTACGGGATTTTCGGGCGGAACTTCGAGATACGGTTGCTCAATGGCAACAGCAGTGGCAACAACAGAACCAGGAAAGAGCTGCCGGTCGCCGAAAACTCGCCCAGCAGGTATGGCAATAGTTCAATATGATCTGATCCGCACCATTATGGCTGAAAACTTGCTACAGCCAATCCAAGAGGCGAAAGCCGAACGCCTAGCAGGTATTCAGTCCATGTTTGAGGATATGGGTAAGTTTCGGATGCAATGACGAGAGTATCGTCGGGAACGGGAAAAGTCGGTTTGGGGTGGTGAAAGGGTGAAATCGACCCCAGCAACGCCTCAGAAGGCGAAGGCTAGTCAAACCCTAATAATTATTACCAAAATGCTTGACATTATACCCAAGTACTGATAGACTCCAAATCGTTGTCGTAGGATGATGCTCCATAGCTGTTTAAGGGTGGACGTGAAGTACATAGCCTGTATATCTTGGTTTTAAAAAGGCGATTTGTACGTGACAATAGTCCTCTTTGAACAGAATGTTGGAGGCTTTGAGAGATACCTTCACCAATGGCATGATTGCCTCACTATTGATTGTATCATACTCAGAAGCTTCGGGCTATTGCCACATTCTTGACGGTTAAATCTGTCTGGATTCTGTATGATGGAGGATAACAGGACTTCCCTGGTAGCCTGGTCAACAGTAATACTAGCAACAATCTACCATCACAGCCTAGCTGGACGGTGGGGGTGTCAATATGAAAATTAAGAGGTAATTGACTCATGGCAGTTGAAAAAGTAAACTCATCTTCGAGCTTGGCTGAGGTTATTGATCGTATCCTAGATAAAGGGATTGTAATTGATGCCTGGGTTCGTGTTTCCTTAGTGGGCATAGAACTGTTATCGGTAGAAGCAAGGGTTGTGATTGCATCTGTGGAAACTTACCTCAAATATGCAGAAGCTGTGGGTCTAACGGCTCAAGCTGCTGTTCCTTCTGTATAAAGGGTTTCACAGTTAACTAGCGGTCGGACATCTGATTCTGTCTTCTGATTAAGTCCATCTAGCTACAGCCTGAATCTGAGTCGGAAAGCCAATGCCTGAGTTTCAGGGGGCTATATGATTCTCTAGGGAAAACCCTAAAGTAAGGCTGACAGGAAAGACTACAGAAAACCACAGAAAACCACAGATGTCCGATGCTTAACCACCAACTGGGGGGATATCC
>NZ_JBIMLI010000348.1:0-1210 GCF_051859755.1 Limnospira sp. | reverse complement strand
AACCCTTCCTAATGGGGAAATATCCGGTTACCCAAGCACAATGGCGACAAGTGGCTAGTTTCCCCAAACTCCAACGAAACCTGAGCCTAGACCCCTCAAGATTTAAAGGATTCAATCTTCCCGTTGAAAAAGTTTCATGGTATGATGTGGTGGAATGGTGCGATCGCCTCTCAAAAGTAATCAGCAAACCCTGCCGATTACCGAGTGAAGCCGAGTGGGAATATGCAGCCCGCGCCGGAAGAACTAGCCCCTTTCATGTCGGTGATACCCTGACGACAGACCTCGCCAACTACGATGGCAACTACAGCTATAGCTCAGGACTCAAGGGAGTCTTCCGCAAAAAAACCACCCCCGTCGGTCGGTTTCAAAGCGCCAACGCCTTTGGCTTGTATGATATCCACGGGAACGTTTGGGAGTGGTGCGCTGACCCCTGGCGCGACAACTACAATGGTGCGCCTTCGGATGGTACGGTGTGGGATAGTCAGGATATAGATGTTGACAATTTAGTCAAACT
This sequence comes from Limnospira sp., assembly GCF_051859755.1. NCBI lineage: Bacteria > Bacillati > Cyanobacteriota > Cyanophyceae > Oscillatoriales > Sirenicapillariaceae > Limnospira > Limnospira sp. The sequence goes on along the minus strand of NZ_JBIMLI010000348.1, from coordinate 696 downwards.
TTTGGAAAGCAAAGACCGGAGAGTGCTGCGTGGCGGTTCATGGTCTAACCTTCCTGTATTCTGCCGTTGTGCCAGCCGCAACAGTGCCTACCCGGGCAACCTCCTCCACAACTTCGGTTTTCGGGTAGCCTGTGCGCTTTAGCGCTTTAGTAGGTTGGGTGAAGCGCAGGGAAACCCAACTTTCCCATTGTAGGTTGGGTGAAGCGCAGGGAAACCCAACTTCCCCATTGTAGGTTGGGTGAAGCGCAGCGAAACCCAACTTCCCAGCCAGCCGTGAGCCACCGGGTTTCTGTGAAAAAGCGGGTTAATTTTCGGCATTTATGGTAATGTAAAATCAGGTATCAATAACCACCCTGATTATGAGCCAATGTCTGAACCCAGACTGCCTCCACAGCAACCCCGAAGATTGCCAGTTTTGCCAAAAATGTGGCAGTGCGCTTTAGTAGGTTGGGTGAAGCGCAGCGAAACGCAACTTCCCAGCCAGCCGTGAGCCACCGGGTTTCTGTGAAAAAGCCGGTTAATTTTCCGCATTTATGGTAATGTAGAATCAGGTATCAATAACCATCCTGATTATGAGCCAATGTCTGAACCCAGACTGCCTCCACAGCAACCCCGAAGATTCCCAGTTTTGCCAAAAATGTGGCAGTAAACTCCGACTGGCAGAACGCTACTATGCTAAAAGCATCCTCGGACAAG
>NZ_JBIMLI010000347.1:0-1251 GCF_051859755.1 Limnospira sp. | reverse complement strand
TGTTACCTTAACGGGTAATAGTGCTATCGTTGCATTGTCCGGGAACAACCGGAAAAATGTCGCGTAAATGTATCAGAATATCAATTCCATTAACCACCAATTTGCGACATCGTGCGGCTGTATCCGTTGGGGGTTCCTGTGTCCCTGTCCTTAAAATTGATTTCCGGTTTTATACCTAGTAAATCCCTAACCTGTTTTTGTAGGTCCTCCACCGTAACACCCGACCGCAAAGCCGTTTTGAGGTCGATCTGACCTGTTTCGTTGAGTAAACAAGGCCTTAACCAACCATCCGCTGATAGGCGCATTCGGTTACAGCGATCGCAAAAACATTCCGACATTTGGCTGATAAATCCTAGGGTTCCCTTAGCGCCCGGAATTTTAAAAACATCTGCGGGTCCGTTCCCTCGCACCTGGGATTCTGCTAAACCCCAACGACCCCGAATTTGCTCTCTCAACGTTTCCGAAGCTACCCAACCGCGATCGCCAAATAACTGGCCATTGCCAATAGGCATAAATTCGATAAACCGAACGTGCCAATCTCGGTCTATCGTTAACCCCGCTAAATCTAGGATTTCATGGTCATTTACCCCCGGAATTACCACCACATTCAGCTTCAGTGGGTTGAACCCTACCCGATAAGCCGATTGAATTCCATCCCAAACCTGTCGCCAGCGATCGCGCCCACGATTACCAATAATTTGATTAAAAATCTCAGGATCTAGAGAGTCTAAGCTAATATTAATCCGCCTTAAACCTGCCTGGTAAAGAGATTCTGCCATCGGGGATAGCAAAAAACCATTAGTCGTCATTGATAGATCCTCCGTTTCTGGAAATCCCGCGATTTTTGACACTAATTCCGTTACCCCAGGACGCAGCAACGGTTCACCCCCCGTTAGACGAAACCTAGTGAACCCCACCGGGATAAAAACTTCCCTCAGCAGTTTCAGCAGTTCCCCGTTGGTCAGTAAGTTCATCTCTAGGATATAGTCAATTTCCGCACCCTCCGGCATACAATACTGGCATCGAAAGTTACACCGATCTATTAGGCTCACTCGAAGATAATCAACAACATTATTCATCTGGTTTTTGCTAACTTTTAAATTTGACCTTGCTCTACGCCCTAGATGCTAACACCGGAAACGAACGCTGGCGCTTCAGAACAGAAAATTGGATTGGCTGATACATTTACGCGACATTTATCCGGCTATTGCCTGACAATGCGACGATAGCACTATTACCCGTTAAGGTAAC
>NZ_JBIMLI010000346.1:0-1253 GCF_051859755.1 Limnospira sp. | reverse complement strand
CCCGTTACATTTTCCGCGCAGGAACGCTTGACCAGTGAGCTGTTACGCTTTCTTTAAAGGATGGCTGCTTCTAAGCCAACCTCCTGGTTGTCTAAGCATTCCCACATCGTTTCCCACTTAGTGATAACTTAGGGACCTTAGCTGGCGGTCAGGGCTGTTTCCCTCTCCACTACGGACCTTAGCACCCGCAGTGTGTCTGCCTCGCTCTACTCTTCGGTATTCGGAGTTTGGTTAGGTTTGGTAAGTCGTTGGGACCCCCTAGCCCATCCAGTGCTCTACCCCCGAAGGTAATACGAGACGCTCTACCTAAATAGATTTCGCGGAGAACCAGCTATCTCCGAGTTTGATTGGCCTTTCACCCCTAGCCACACGTCATCCCCGTCTTTTTCAACAGACGTGGGTTCGGTCCTCCAGTGCGTGTTACCGCACCTTCAACCTGCACATGGCTAGATCACTCGGTTTCGGGTCTTATCCCTCGAACTCGTCGCCCTATTCAGACTCGCTTTCGCTGCGCCTACACCTACCGGCTTAAGCTTGCTCGAGAGACAAAGTCGCTGACCCATTATACAAAAGGTACGCCGTCACCGCGCAAGGCGGCTCCGACTGCTTGTAGGCGTCCGGTTTCAGGATCTGTTTCACTCCCCTCGTCGGGGTGCTTTTCACCTTTCCCTCACGGTACTGGTTCACTATCGGTTGGTAAGGAGTACTTAGGCTTGGAGGGTGGTCCCCCCATGTTCAGACAGGATTTCACGTGTCCCGCCCTACTCAAGGTCTCTTCAATCGCTTTAACGTACGGGGCTATCACCCGCTATGGCCGAACTTTCCAGATCGTTCCGCTGACTCAAGAAGAGACACTGGCCTGGTTCCCGTTCGCTCGCCGCTACTAGGGAAGTCTCAATTGATGTCCTTTCCTTCGGGTACTTAGATGTTTCAGTTCCCCGAGTTCGCTTCTTATTCCTATGTATTCAGAATAAGATACCTTTCACAAACACTGGTGATTGGCCGCCTGATCACTCAGACGAACAACCGCCAGGGTCTGTAAAGGTGGGTTCCCCCATTCGGATATTTCCGGATCAAAGCCTGCTCGCAACTCCCCGGAACTTAACGCAGCGTGCCACGTCCTTCATCGCCTCTTACCACCAAGGCATCCACCAGACGCCCTTTTGACGCTTGATCTCAACGATGCTCATGCACGGTGAACGCTTCGTCCGCAGGGGCTAGCCCTACTTGACAAAAACGACCCGCATGAGCCC
>NZ_JBIMLI010000345.1:0-1266 GCF_051859755.1 Limnospira sp. | reverse complement strand
GAGAGTGGGGAAGTTGACAGGTCCTCAAGTTGGAGAGTTGACAGGTCGGAGGTGGGAGTTGGGGGAAAGTCCGACAGTTGGGAAGTTGGCAGGTGAGAGGTGGGGTAAGTCCTAGAGTTGACGGGTGGGAGTTGACAGGTCTGAGAGTTGACAGGTCGGAGGTGGGAGTTGAGGGAAGTCCGAGAGTTGGGAAGTTGGGAAGTCCGAGAGTTGACAGGTCCGAGAGTTGACAGGTGGGAAGTCCGAGAGTTGACGAGTGAGGGTTGGGGGAAGTCCTCAAGTTGGAGAGTTGACAAGTCCGAGGTGGGGGAAATTGGAAAGTCCGACAGTTGGAAAGTTGGGAAGTCCTCAAGTTGACAAGTCTTCAAGTTGACAGGTCGGAGTTGGGGGAAGTCGGAGAGTGGGGAAGTTGACAAGTCCTCAAGTTGGAGAGTTGACAGGTCGGAGGTGGGAGTTGGGGGAAAGTCCGACAGTTGGGAAGTTGGCAGGTGAGAGGTGGGGTAAGTCCTAGAGTTGACGGGTGGGAGTTGACAGGTCTGAGAGTTGACAGGTCGGAGGTGGGAGTTGAGGGAAGTCCGAGAGTTGGGAAGTTGGGAAGTCCGAGAGTTGACAGGTCCGAGAGTTGACAGGTGGGAAGTCCGAGAGTTGACGAGTGAGAGTTGGGGGAAGTCCGAGAGTTGGAGAGTTGACAGGTCCGAGGTGGGGGAAATTGGAAAGTCCGACAGTTGGAAAGTTGGGAAGTCCTCAAGTTGACAAGTCTTCAAGTTGACAGGTCGGAGTTGGGGGAAGTCGGAGAGTGGGGAAGTTGACAAGTCCTCAAGTTGGAGAGTTGACAGGTCGGAGGTGGGAGTTGGGGGAAAGTCCGACAGTTGGGAAGTTGGAAAGTTGGGAAGTTGGAAAGTCCGAGAGTTGACAGGTCGGAGGTGGGAGTTGGGGGAAGTCCGAGAGTGGGGAAGTTGACAGGTCCTCAAGTTGGAGAGTTGACAGGTCGGAGGTGGGAGTTGGGGGAAAGTCCGACAGTTGGGAAGTTGACAGGTGAGAGGTGGGGTAAGTCCTAGAGTTGACGGGTGGGAGTTGACAGGTCTTCAAGTTGACAGGTCGGAGGTGGGAGTTGGGGGAAGTCCGAGAGTGGGGAAGTTGACAGGTCCTCAAGTTGGAGAGTTGACAGGTCGGAGGTGGGAGTTGGGGGAAAGTCCGACAGTTGGGAAGTTGACAGGTGAGAGGTGGGGTAAGTCCTAGAGTTGACGGGTGGGAGTTGACAGGTCT
>NZ_JBIMLI010000344.1:0-1280 GCF_051859755.1 Limnospira sp. | reverse complement strand
CTTACCCCTAGGGCTTTATGGATTTCCCTAGTCATTTTAATCAAATCGTCACAACATTCTTTATTCATGTCATCCCTTAATATTGGTAAACTTGGCGGTAGCTCTGGTTGATGATTGTTGGCTTCATACGGTAATCGAGTATATTCAACCTGCCATGATGTATACCAATAATACGAATGTATTGCCATTTCAAGATTGGTTTCTGGGTCTCTACCTATGGGAAAGTGAGCAGGACATATTCTGTTTACCCTCGGTGTTATGGAACCACCAGAGAGACTCAAAGATGGAACGGAAGAACATTGTTTTGATGCAAACAGGCGAACAGGCGTTCCGCCTTTACCAAGATTAAAATTCCACTTTAGACGAAAAATATTGGGCGGATACGGGGGCGTACCATTCACCTGAATATGTAAATTCCGAAAATGTCTCGCTCCCGGACCGAGAGGAAAAATTCCTATGCTCTGTATACTAGAGTTTACATCTGTGTTGAATTGGAATTCTAAAGTGCTGACTATATATTCACCAGTGGTTATCCCGTCATCAGAATTATCAAGACGATCTAACATTCCCGAATACAAATCACCCCACCACCCTGATATATACCGTTTTCCAGTAACAAGAAAAAACTCAGCTAATAGTCCTGAATAACCTGGCGGAAAACTAGGTGGGTCAATGCTGGGAGGATTGTTATTATCTTGATCATCACTTGTTTCATTTTCATCTGTCTCCGATGGTTCTTCTATATCATCCTCGCAAACATTCCGAGCAAAAGTGACAGTTTTGCCAAGCATGGTTACGCTCATGGTTTGCTCACATTCCCCAAAGTAAACCGAGACATTAGCATCATTAATGCTGTCGATTGTTCCCCCAAAACCTTTGGGGTTGCCATCCTCATCAAGGTCTACAAATCCACGGGCTGTGCTGCCTATCTTCTCAGCTTTTATGCCTCTCCTAGTTCTACCATCCTGTAAATCTTCAGCCTCTGTGCTTATTTTTGGCTTCATTGCCTGGGCAAATTCAATTATCCCCCCCACATCTATATCAATGTCTCCATCGTCACGGGGAAATCTTACTCGCGCTCTGGGTTTGTCGTCGGCTTCTAGTCTTTTAACCTCTCTTTCTATGACATCTATAGCTTGCCTATAGTTGCGATTCCTTACAATGTCTCTTGTCCTTCGGCTACGTTCCTCTACTTCTCGCATTGTTCGCACTCCTGCCTCAACTCAGGAAATAGTTGCAGCCATCCCTCTTTGGTCAATTTTCGTCCGCCAACAACCCAT
>NZ_JBIMLI010000343.1:0-1280 GCF_051859755.1 Limnospira sp. | reverse complement strand
ATGGGTTGTTGGCGGACGAAAATTGACCAAAGAGGGATGGCTGCAACTATTTCCTGAGTTGAGGCAGGAGTGCGAACCATGCGAGAAGTAGAGGAACGTAGCCGAAGGGCAAGAGACATTGTAAGGAATCGCAACTATAGGCAAGCGATAGATGTCATAGAAAGAGAGGTTAAACGATTAGAAGCGGACGACAAACCCAGAGCGCGAGTAAGATTTCCCCGCGACGATGGAGACATTGAGATAGACGTGGGGGGGATAGTTGAATTTGCCCAGGCAATGAAGCCAAAAATAAGCGCAGAGGCTGAAGATTTACAAGATGGCAGAACTAGGAGAGGCATAAAAGCTGAGAAGATAGGCAGCACTGCTCACGGATTTGTAGACCTTGATGAGGATGGCAACCCCAAAGGTTTTGGGGGAACAATTGACAGCATTAATGATGCCAATGTCTCGGTTTATCTTGGGGAATGTGAGCAAACCATGAGCGTAACCATGTTTGGCAAAACTGTCACTTTTGCTCGGAATGTTTGCGAAGATGATAGGGATGAGGAAGGCGACGACAATCGCCGTGGTGATGATGATACAGGCGCAAGTACAAGTATAGGCAATTTAAGCGTTCCCGGCCCACCATTGGGGTTTAAGGGACAGTTATGCACGGTTTATTTGCGCTACATAGTAGAAATGGGAACAGGAGGGACTTTATATTCGGAGAAGTCTATGCTTGATTCTGCGGCAAGTTCAACAAATTCAAGCCAAGGTGCCTACTTTATTACGGGGTCGCCTTACGGCCACCCTTCAAAGGACATCTTTATAACTCCCCTGGGTGAGACAACCACAGGCGGTCTTAGGGCTATGATAGCATCTCTACGAGAGGGCAAGAATCTCCCTCCTGTAGGTGGTTTAGTACACAGATATATCACTGTTGAATCAATTGGGATAATAAAAGCGGACGCTGTACCAAAAATATATCACCAATGGATGTTACGGTATCCTTCTGGTAGTACTAGGGTGGAGGAATATTATATGCCTGTTCTTGTTGGTGTACGGGATAAAGAGACCGGAAAATACATATTTGGGTATCTTCATGCTTATTGGCTTACTCGACACTCTTACTATCTAGGTTTTTACAGTAGTAATCATCCAGTTTACCCTTGTAGATATGTACGAAATTATCAACCAGAACCGCCGCCAAGTTTACCAATATTGAGGGATGACATGAATAAAGAATGTTGTGACGATTTGATTAAAATGACTAGGGAAATCCATAAAGCCCTAGGGGTAAG
>NZ_JBIMLI010000342.1:0-1289 GCF_051859755.1 Limnospira sp. | reverse complement strand
GAAACCCCACAAAAACTTAATCACCCCCAGCCTAGCCGACTGTGTTGGGTTTCGCGATCGCTCCACCCAACCTACTATAAATTGTTCTATTTCCACCCATGAATTATGACCAGCTTTATTGAACGGCTAAACAAATTATATCCAGAAAAGCGGCGCTATGCCTTAGAAGAAATCCCTAAGCATCTCGTTAACACCGCCCAAACTGCACGGCTACACCAAGTGCTGACGGATTTTGACTTTATGCAGGCAAAACTGGCGGAGTGCGGGGTGCAAGCGTTAATAGAAGATTACGATTTGGCGATGAGTTCCGATGTCTTGCTGAACCCGGAACAGACGGAAACCCTGCAATTAATCGCGGGGACGTTGCGGCTATCGACTCATATTTTAGTCTCGGATACAACCCAACTGGCGGGGCAACTTCTGGGGCGGTTGTTATCCTTTGAGAATCCAGAAATTGTGGCTTTATTGGAACAGGCGAAACAAGCCCAGAAAAAACCCTGGTTTCGTCCCCTCACTACTAACTTTACTCCTCCAGGGGGGCCACTGATTCGCACCCTCACCGGGCATAGTAGCGGGGTAAGTGCAGTAGCCATTACCCCGGACGGGAAACAAGCGGTTTCCGCATCATTCGATAAAACCCTGAAACTGTGGGATTTGGCTACCGGGTTGGAACTGTCTACCTTCATGGGGCATAGTAGCGAGGTAAATGCAGTAGCGATCGCCCCGGACGGGAAACAAGCGGTTTCCGCATCATTCGATAAAACCCTGAAACTGTGGGATTTGGCTACCGGGTCGCAACTGGCTACCTTCACCGGGCATAGTGGCTCGGTATATGCAGTAGCCATTACCCCAGACGGGAAACAAGCGGTTTCTGCATCCGGGGATAACACCCTGAAAATGTGGGATTTCGCTACGAGGAACCTGTTAGCCACCTTCAGAGGACATAGGGGCAAGGTAAGAGCAGTAGCGATCGCCCCCGACGGGAAACGAGCGGTCTCGGCATCCAGGGATAAAACCCTGAAACTGTGGGATTTGGAGACGGGGACGGAACTGGCTACCCTCACCGGGCATAGTAACGATGTAAATGCAGTAGCGATCGCCCCGGACGGGAAACGAGCGGTCTCGGCATCGGATGATAAAACCCTGAAACTGTGGGATTTGGAGACCGGGACGGAACTGGCTACCCTCACCGGGCATAGTGGCTGGGTAAAGGCAGTAGCGATCGCCCCGGACGGGAAACGAGCCGTCTCGGCATCGGAGGATAAAACCCTGAAACTGTGGGATTTGGA
>NZ_JBIMLI010000341.1:0-1315 GCF_051859755.1 Limnospira sp. | reverse complement strand
ACTTTCACCTCAGCCCGGAGCGCCCCCTTCAGAATTTTCGGCTAGATTCCCTTTTGGCTAAGACTTTCAGCTTTTTTATCCTGTACTGAGATGTTGCCATAATGTGAGTCCATCCTTAGTCTGGAACAACCAAGATTCATGCCTTTCTTTCCCATTACTAAGTCTAACCGTTCCATGACTGAAATAGTTTCTTAGCTTCTTGTAACTTGTCTTTCCGCATCTTGATACTGTCCATGCCCTTAACATTAACCAGACTGTGTGGTCTAGCTTAACGAAGGTCTCTGATGAGACTACCGCTGAATAATAGTTTGACCATCCCCTTATGATTGGGTTTAGTTTGCTTATCAGGGCTGATTGGGGTGCGGTTTTAAGATGTTTTATTGCATCCTTAATCACTTCTGTGTGGGCTTTAACTGCTTTGTTGCTGGGTTTGATGTGAGTTTTGTGACCGATTGGACGGCTTGCTGCTCCACCAGTTTTCCCAGTTTTATATTTTCCTGCAGGATATTGCCTAATATTGAATCCTAGAAAATCAAATCCGGGTTCTTCAAGTTTTCCATCATATTCAATAGGATTGAGTGTATGACAGATTCGAGTTTTTCCCGGTTTAATCTCTAACCCAATAGGTTTTAACCATTCAGAAATAGCAATCTTGCACTGTTCAATAATCTCTAGTGATGGTGATATCACTACAAAATCATCGGCATATCTTATTACGGTGGCTTTAATTTTAACCCCTTTTACTTTTGGATACGTTGTTTCAATTAATCTAGCCATGCCATCCAGTGCAATGTTGGCGAGTATTGGACTTATTACCCCTCCTTGAGGTGTCCCTGTTTCAGTATCCTCAAATACACCGTTATCTAGTACACCTGCTTTGAGCCATTGTTTTAGGTCTCTTTTCAGGCTGCTTGGACAATGAATTTTGGACAGTAGGTAATCATGGTTCACGGTAAGAGCATTTTGCTATATCTGCGTCCAATACATAATAACTACTATGCTTAATACATAGATAGATTCGTTCTATTGCATCTTGGGCAGACCGACCAGGTCGGAACCCATAGCTTGTGTCTTCAAATCTCGATTCCCATTCAGGTTCGAGAGCCGATTTAACCAAGGCTTGCCTTGCTCTATCTTGGATTGTAGGAATGCCTATTCCAGCTTTTTTCATCCCTACCAGGTTTTGGTATCCATACTCTCCTAAGTGCTTTTGCTTTGAGGTTTCCTTTAATGTTCTTAACCTAAGTACAGGACAAAAGTTGTAGAGCCTGGTGAAACCGCCCTGAAAACAAAGGCAGATTAGAGAAAGTGCGGC
>NZ_JBIMLI010000340.1:0-1322 GCF_051859755.1 Limnospira sp. | reverse complement strand
GCCACCCGCCAATATTCTCCCCATTGGGCGGCAGCTTCTGTCCAGCGACCCAATCCCATCAAAGCCAAAGCCAACCGCCGCCGCCAATCTACCGCCCCCGGATAGCGCTCCAGCAGCCACTTCCAATGCTCCACCACCTCTGACCAGCGACCCAACTCCACCAAAGTATCAGCCAAAAGCCGATGCACCTCCGGCGTTTCCACCCCCAATTTCACCGCCCGTCGGCACTCCACCACGGCTTCAACGGGACGTTCCAACTCCGCCAAAGCCCGTCCCAAACCCAAGGAAGCCGGACCGCACTCCCCAAACTCCAGGACCACTTGGCGATACTGGTCTACCGCCTCCGTCCAGCGCCCCAACTTCTCCAAAACCGCAGCCACAGCCAAGCCAGAGTCAACCCCCGGACTCAACTCCCCACAGCGACGATAGAACCCCAAAGCCTCCTGAAGCTGGTCTCGTCGCTGGCACAATTTCCCCAGATAAAAATAGGCTTCCCCCTGGTCTGGTTGCAACTCCAGAGTCCGCCGCAAACAACCCTCCGCCCGGTCGAGGTCTGTTCCCCCCTCCACCAAAGCCACGCCCAAAGCCAACTGCAATTGGGGGTCATCACCCTGAAAATCCACGGCACGCTGCAAATAACCCGCAGCCTCCTGAAATCGTCCGTGGCGGCGCAACAGGTAGCCCAACTGTAAGTTAAATTCTGCCACCCCCGGCTTCAAAGCTACGGCTTTCCGATAGGCTTCCATAGCCGGTTCCCAATGCTGTTGGTGAACCAAAGCTTGACCCAAGGGCAAATAAAACTTATAATAATCTGGCTTTAATTCCAAGCCCTGATTTAATACTTCTATAGCCTCATCCCAACGTTCGGACTTGACCAAAGCGACACCGAGGCGATAGTAGCAGAGATAATTGGAACCGAGAGAAATAGCTTGTCGATATGCGGACACAGCCCCTTCCCAGTCCTCCAACTGAGTGAGAGCCTCTCCCAAATAGTAGTGATGCCAGGAGAGGTCTGGCGTTAACTCAATACCCCGGCGATACTCAGCTACGGCTTCTTGAATTTTTCCTTGTTGGAGGAGTTTATTGGCGATTTCGAGGCTAGAGTTATCGACAGTGCTGGTCATAGGGGGACACGAAATTAATTACCAAACCATCTGCCATTATATCATAGGGTTTGGCGATTGGCAAGAAATTTACAGATGATTTTAGGCGAGGTTTGGGAAGGCGATCGCTTGTTTCTGGAAACGGGGTTTTGTCAAAAAACGGGGGCGGGTTTATATAGCTGCTGGTGAAGAAGAATATAGGCTGTTGAACCCGCCCCT
>NZ_JBIMLI010000339.1:0-1325 GCF_051859755.1 Limnospira sp. | reverse complement strand
TAAATGGCAATCATGTGAGTGATAAATTAGGCGAAATCTTAGACCGTTTGGTTGAGACAGTCTTTAAAAAACGCTATCAATCTGTAGCGGAAGTTTGGGCACATTTACGGCGATATTATGGGAAACAGACCAACCCAACAAATCCTCAACCCGTCATCCAAGAGACTGTTAAACAAACTCCCAATACAACTCCCCCAGCGGTACCCCAGAAGTTTAAATTTGACATCGTTACGGTCAATTCAATGGGTCGAGAAATTAACCGCGAGACTGTTAAACAGACTCCCAATACAACTCCCCCAGCGGTACCCCAGAAGTTTAAATTTGACATCGTTACGGTCAATTCAATGGGTCGAGAAATTAACCGCCGTCCCGGTCAGGCTGAATGTATTATCGAAGACCTGGGAAATGGTTTGATTCTGGAGATGGTGCTAATTCCGGGGGGAACCTTTACCATGGGTGTGCCGAGTGGTGAAACTGGAAGTTCTGATGTTGAAAGACCCCAACACCGAGTCACGATTAAACCCTTCCTCATGGGGAAATATCCGGTTACCCAAGAACAATGGCGACAAGTGGCTAGTTTCCCCAAACTCCAACGAGGCCTGAGCCTAGACCCCTCAAGATTTAAAGGATTAAATCGTCCCGTTGAATCGGTTTCATGGTATGATGTAATGGAGTGGTGCGCCCGCCTCTCGAAAAGAATTGGCAAACCCTACCGATTACCGAGTGAAGCGGAGTGGGAATATGCAGCTCGCGCCGGAACTACTAGCCCCTTTCATGTCGGTGATACCCTGACGACAGACCTCGCCAACTACGATGGCAACTACAGCTATAGCTCAGGACCCAAGGGAGCCTACCGCAGACAAACCAACCCCGTCGGTCAGTTTCAAAACGCCAACGCCTTTGGCTTGTATGATATCCACGGGAATGTTTGGGAGTGGTGCGCTGACCCCTGGCGCGAAGGCTATGGTGGCGCTCCCTCGGACGGAGGAGTGTGGGATTATGGTAACAATAATCGTTATGAAAACCTTGTTGAACATTTAGTCAACTTTTTGGGAAAAACAGACAGAAGAGTGCTGCGTGGCGGTTCGTGGTTCAACGTTCCTGGCTACTGCCGTTGTGCCAACCGCGGCAGGTTCGACCCGGGCTCCCTCAAAAACTACAACGGTTTTCGGGTAGCCTGTGCGCTTTAGTAGGTTGGGTGAAGCGCAGCGTAACCCAACTTCCCAGCCAGCCGTGAGCCACCGGGTTTCTGTGAAAAAGCGGGTTAATTTTGGGCATTTATGGTAATGTAGAATCAGGTATCAATAACCCTCCTGATTATGAGC
>NZ_JBIMLI010000338.1:0-1336 GCF_051859755.1 Limnospira sp. | reverse complement strand
GCTTCGTGGGTGACTTCCAGAGTTTCACCTTGCTGGGGGTCTTGGGAGGTAGACAGGAAACGGACACCTCTGGCGGAAAAACGCCTAATAATTGATTTGATGGCGGGTTCTTCCTGTTTATTGCTAATTAATTCGGAGACCGGAGCGCGGCGGCGGGTGGTTTTGTCGGACTCGTCTAGGTTGACTAAAGCTAGAAAAATGCGACGCGCTAAACTTTGGTCTTCTGGACTTAGGGACTCATATAAACGTTGTACTTCCCCCGCTAAAGCACCCCCGACACCCCCAATTTTTTCTAAGGTTTCTGCGGGGTCTATACCATCTTCTAACCCCTCCCAAATGCGTTGTAATGCAAACTGAAGCAGGGGGAGAGCGCCTTCCCTTCCCTTGGTTTGTTCAATTAATAGTTGAATGATTGCAGGTTCGAGGCTATGTCCGGCGAGTTCTGCGGGTTTGGCGATCGCCATTTCTAACTCTTCTCGCTGCATACTCGGCACCAAAAAGCCATTACTAGAAAATAACCCATCTAACCCCGGATATTGTTGAGTTTCCCGCAAGAAATCACTCCGCATGGTGACAATAACCGAAGTATGTCTATCTGCATCCTTCGCCGCACAGAGTAAATTAGCAATAAAAGCCTTCCTTTCTTCATCGTCTTTACAGAGAGTAAAAACTTCCTCAAATTGATCCACTACCACCACCAGAAGCGACTCATGAATATTCGGGATTTGATTCGCAATGCGTCGTAACCCTTCATACTCTCCCCTATCGCTGGGGTTTTTTAACACCCGTTCAAATTCTGCGGTTTTTTCCACTGGTGAAGGGTCATTGGTCACAATTCGCGCCAAAACCGTCGCCAAGGACTCCAGGGGATGAGTAGTCGGAAATAATACCGCAATTTGAGCTTTTTGATAACCGAATAAAGGTTTTTTATCCAATTCTCGAATTAAACCCGCTCGCGTCAATGATGATTTCCCCGAACCAGAAGTTCCATAAATCGGCAAAAATCGACAAGCCGATTCATCTTCATTCAAATCGCGGAATTTTTCCCACAGTCGCTCAATTTGCTTTTCTCTCCCAAAAAAGTACTTAGAATCTTCTTCTCTAAATACATCTAATCCCCGATAAGGATTCTCCCCCAATTGAGTCCGCTTAGTTTCCTTCTCCGTGGGTATCGTATAAGCAGAAGCAGATAAATAAACAGTTACCGAACTCCCTTGAATCACATTACCATTAACCTCCCAGGTACGTTGATTAAACCCCCCAGTAATATTAGTTTCATCTTCAAGGGGATTCTGATTCAGTTCTGATGATTTTACCATGATTATTTACCTGCAAA
>NZ_JBIMLI010000337.1:0-1341 GCF_051859755.1 Limnospira sp. | reverse complement strand
ATATGCACTAATCGTCCCGTGTGCTAAGACTGAATGGAGTGCATATTAAGTGTAACGGTACGACTATCGGGTTAAGTGTTTCCCGGTTATCCCGGCTAGAATAAGGGTTTAAGTAAAATGGCTCTGGCGGGATTTGAACCTGGTTTAAAGGCTATAACTCCTATTCTACCGTCACTCTAATGCACTCAAAAGCGATCGCACATTCAGGAGTTAGTGTAAAATGAAACCCCCTAGGTATTTAGCCTAGAGGGTATTGTGTTGTGGGTTTATTGGGGATTAATCATCAAGCTGGTAAAGAGCTCTGATAATTGCCTTAACCTCTGGTAGGTCTGGATTAATGCCAATATTAATCAGGATTTGTTTCCCCATCTCTAGTGGCAATGGTTGTTTTTGATGTCGTGTCAGGATACCTAGCTCTGTGGCAAGGTTGCGGCGTTTTTTGTACTTGCTGTCATTAATTGCCACACTGTGACCAAATGAGCGTGCCCTAATTTCCTGTGGTATCCCGTTCATCTCTCCCAGTTGATTTCCAAGATGTCGGAAAGCGTAGGCTTGGGTAAATCCCCAATTGTGATTTTTAAGCCATAACCTATGGTTATTGTTAAAACTATTAGGGTCTTTAGATGTTGTAATAGGCAAACAAACGTTATGAATCCCAAGACGGTCAATCAAAGCATTGTCTTTTGACATTGGGATAGCTAACCGTTGACCTGTTTTAGTGCTTGCCCCAAAGTAAGTAAACTCACCAATCACTAACACTAACTCAATGTTATTGGAGTCACTTATTGCGGGGAACGTTATGCCGTCAACCGTGATATCCTTGGTTAAGTTTTGTCCTGCTGCAATCTCTGATGGTCTCAATCCATATAAAGCACACATTGCCGATACCCAGCACCAACCATCACGCGCATTATTGTCTGTAACGGTACGATAATCAGTGTTGCGTTCCTTGTCTAGTAGGTTTAGTAGGGTATCCAAATCTACACTTTGAAATTTCATAAACACCGTCTGAGTTGAGTCAATTTTTTCTAGTTTCTCTAGTGCTTTTTTACAACCAGCACGTTCCGCCACTTGTTTTAGTCGGTAGTATCTATCCTTAAAGGTTTTACTACCTACCGGACTATCACCATTCTTTAACGGGCTATATAGCGCTTCCTTGATACCCTCCCAGGTGACGGAAGCATCCCAATCTGTCACTTTGTTAAATACATCTAAAAAGCAACAATTGAATGAACTTTGGTCACTAACTATATTGCGGGAACGTTTCCGTTTAGTGTTCTTGTGTACCCCATTAAAGTAATCATCTTCCATCTCTTTAAACACTTGGCGATAGGTGATTAA
>NZ_JBIMLI010000336.1:0-1347 GCF_051859755.1 Limnospira sp. | reverse complement strand
TTCCTAAATGATACAGCGCATTTCCTCGGCTAAACCAAGCTTTATGTAAATCCGGTTTATATTTTAGGGCTTGGTCATAGGAGGATATCGCTTGTTTATACTCTCCTGAATAAGACAGCGCCACCCCTCGGTTATACCAAGCTTTATGGTCATCCGGTTGAAATTCGATCGCTTTTTCCCAGGAGGATATAGCCCCACGCACATCACCATTATCATATCGTTGTAATCCATCGTTAAACCATTTCTTAGCATCAGCCGGGAGAGAATCAGTCGAGGTTGGGGCGGGGTTGGGGGGTGCTGCTTCGGGGGGAGTTTCTGGCGGTAATAAATAAGCCGCTATCTCGGAAATTGCGCCACAATTTAACTTCTTTAATAATGATAGCTGCCGGGAGATTTCTGGGTCTTTAGCGCTATGCTGAAACCGGGGACACCATTCCCGCCATTGGCTTTCCGTCACCCGGTGTTCATTCCGACGCAGCCAACCCATCACCTGGTCGCGGTTCCAACCTTGACCTACCTTAGTCAGCAATTGTCGAAATAACCATTCATATTCATGGTCGGGGAGTCGGGGAGGGTTTGACCTCTGCGGTGGTGGGGGAGGGTTCAGCAAGTTGAGTAACTTATTCCCCACCTGGGTCAACCATTGAAGAAATCGGCGCACCAGGTGCATCAGTTGCTTAAACCATTGACGAAATCGGCGCACCAGGCGCATCAGTTGGTTAAACATAAGTAGTTATCGGGAGTATGAAACCATAAAAAACCCCTGTCCGCTACTGGGGGGTGATAAATATTGTAATCCTTTCCCACAGTCGCGGGTTTCACGTCCTCCACCTACCCCAGCCACCTGTCACAAATTAATTTCCCCTTCTGGGTTTTCCCGGTGCGGATTTTCTGGCGTTAAGTCACCATATCCATGGTTTCTCAGGTCTGTCCTAACCCTTCCCGTAGAAACAGTTGCAGCGTCATTTCTTTTGGGGGGTACATTCAGTTAATAGATGGATATCACTTCAATAGTTGCCTGAAAAACTGTTTTAGTTTGCCAACTACCGAAGGATTTAGCGTTTCTTTGGAGGCATTTACCGGGTCGGGAGAATGAAAAATTACCTCCGCTACCTCCGCCAGATTGCTTAATTCTTTGCTATAATCATCACGCTCGAATTTCGGTAGATAGCCTTTTTTTCGATCGCTTCCCTCAGCCATTAGTCGATCGCACCACAAAAAACGGCGGCGGGAAAGGGCGGGTGTATATAACTGGCTGGTGTGTTCGATAGCTGACTGCTGCACCCGCCCCTACATTACATTGGGCGCGTTATTCGAGGTCGAAATTTGGTGAAATTGGCTGAAAAT
>NZ_JBIMLI010000335.1:0-1359 GCF_051859755.1 Limnospira sp. | reverse complement strand
AACCTCCTCCCCCACCGTGCCATCCTCTTCGGTAGCGAAACGGTTTCCACCCCGACCCAACCCACCCCAGAAGCGATCGCCTTTTGCCAAAAACTGACGGGGGTAATTGCCATTGCCTTCCTCACCGAGGAACCCCTAGAAGCGCCCTTAAAAGGCTTTCCCCCCAATCAACCGAATCTGATATCCGCCATTGAAACCTGGTTAGGGGAGATTTGAGGATTGGCATTTTTTAGGTTATAATATCGATAGATTAATAGACAAAAAAGGTCAAAAAATGGTTAATTCTTTTGAATTTAAAGCGAAAATCAAACAAGGCATGATAGAAATTCCGCCGGAATATCAACAAAGTATTCAAGAAGGAAGGGATTGAGAGTGATTGTGGTTTCAGAAGCAAAGCCCCAACCCAGATTAATGGATAAACTGGCAGAAAACCCCATTCCGGTTCAAGGGTGGGTCAAACCAACCCGAGATGAAATTCACGACAGAAAGTGATGAGTGATAAAACCCTATTTATTGATTCTAATATTTGGCGATATCGTTGTCAAGTTGATGGATTAGCGCTATCATTGATAAATAGAAATCACCTTAATACTTCGAGTTCGATGAATTGACTTTTGAGGTTTTTCATTGGTGATAAATTCCGTTGCTCCCACCGAGACGGCTGCTGCAATATGTAAAGCATCCATAGCCCCTAGTCCAAATTGACTAGATTCTCGATAGGCTTGTTCAATGATAGTGTTGATATCGTTTGCCCAGTAAATGACGGCATCAAAAAAAGTTTCATAAAACTTTATCTCGCTACTTTGTTGATGATAAATGGCTTTTGGCAAAACCTCTAATTTCAAAAAAATACTAGAAGCAAATTCTCGCTGGTCATCTTCTAAGATTTGTAAAGCGAGTTCAGCCATTTCATTTTCAGCGCGAGCCGCATAAATTAACACTCCAGCATCAACAAAAGTTCGGATCATTATTAGTCTGCATATCCTCCACGACGTTCCACTTTTTCTTGTTCTATTTCTTCTGGCGTTAACAAGGGGATGCCCGATTCTATAATTTCTTGGCGGATTTTTCTTAACTTTGCTCCAAGCGGGGAACTGGGTTTAGTCGGTTGGGGCGTTTGATGAAGAGAGTCAATAAAAGCGAGAACTTGTTGCTGTTGTTCAGGGTCTAAACGCTGCCATTTTTCTAATAATTTTTGGGTAGTCATTTGGCTTGATTCCTCATTTTAGGCTCTGATTAATTGTAGTATAGCCTGACTGGCGATCGCCACCTCAAAACCCTAAAACGCGCCCCACCTCCTCCCCCACGGAGCCATCCTCTTTGGCGGCGAATTTCCACCCCGACCCAACCCACCCTAAA
>NZ_JBIMLI010000334.1:0-1366 GCF_051859755.1 Limnospira sp. | reverse complement strand
CATTATCTGAGTTAGCCACGGAATTTATTAAGGCGAGTCAGACTGAAAAATGGCGCAAAAGATTTAAAAGTCTGGGAATTTTTGGAGTTGTTCCAACATTGTTAATTTTAATTCCAGTTCATTTTTGGATTATTTACGAAACTGAAAAGATTTTGAATAGAGATGGGTGTCAATCATATCCCGGAATGAGATTAAGACTGCAACATATGTGGATAACTGGGAATATGGGTGATTTGAAGGACATCAATCTTTGTGGTCAATCACTAAGAAATATTCATCTTCGTAACTCAGACATTCAGGATTCAAATTTTGATAACTCTTATTTTGATAAAGCAAATTTGTCGGCTTGTATTTTAGCTGAATCTAGCTTCAGAGGAGCATCTATGGTTGGTGTTAATTTTGAAAGTTCAGTGCTTCCTCACGCAAATTTTAAACCATTGGAGGAACCTGATCTAAAACGTTCTGACCTAACTAAAGCTAATCTGGATGGTGCTTTTCTTTATGATGCTAAATTTGATCATTCATTTTTAAGGGAAGCAACTTTCAGAGACGCTGATCTAAAAGACGCTAGTTTCATAGGTGCTGATCTAACAGGAGCCAACTTAGATGGCGCAAAAAACCTGTCAGACGTTCAACTAAGTGAAGCCATACTTTGTCAAACAACCTTGCCTGATTATATTAACGTTGATGGCAATCGAGATTGTACTAATTCTGATGTAGAACAGCAAAATCTCAATATTTGTTGTAGGGAAACTTGTGATACAATATTCAGTCACGACCCTTTCCGTAATCAACTTTTTGATAATTAAAAAAGTGCATTATATATTAACGCATAGCCACCCATGCACCATTGACTAATTTGCTTGCGGTTCGATCAGTGCATACACGAATACCTTTTCCTCTAATATAATAGCAGCGTCTTGGCTGTCTTGGCCACCTCCTGAGATAAGCTCGCCCTCCTTCTTGAGGACCACCAGGATCTATCTCACCCTCATCAAACAATTGTACAAAACGTAACAAGACTTTAATAGCTTCTTCTCTAACTTGAGGATGGCTACCTTCTAGCAGAGCTTCAGATAAAACATCAATAGTTTTTTCTTGTAGTTGGGACAATGCCTCTATATGTTCCAACTGTATTTGTTCCCTGGTCTCTCGTTTTTCGTCATCATTTTTCTGTTCAAAATCCAAATTATTTATAATATATTCTATTCTGTTTATCAGTTGTGCAGAATCAGAAGGCATGGTTGGTTTTCTCCTAGTTAAAGAAATTGTCGGTAAAGTTGATTTAGGTGTTGACAGCAGAGACTCTCCCGATCGCGATCGCACTACAGCTTCAGCATAGACCAAATCTGGGAGTTCCTGCCTA
>NZ_JBIMLI010000333.1:615-1377 GCF_051859755.1 Limnospira sp. | reverse complement strand
CGGAACAGGCTATGGGAAAACCTCAATATGGGAGTGATTTATATAGTTTAGGGGTGACTTGTTTATATCTGCTAACCCAAGCCAGTCCGTCAGATTTATATGACCCCTTAGAATCAAAATGGGTGTGGCGGGAGCATTTAAATGGCAATCAGGTGAGTGATAAATTAGGCAAAATATTAGACCATTTGGTTGAGACAGTCTTTAAAAAACGCTATCAATCTGTAGAGGAAGTTTGGGAAGATTTACGGCGATATTATGGGAAACCGCCCACCCGCCAAACTCCCCAACCGGTAACCCAGAAGTTTAAATTTGACATCGTTACCGTCAATTCAAATGGACAAAAAATCAACCGCCGTCCCGGTCAGGCTGAATGTATTATCGAAGACCTGGGAAATGGTGTGATTCTGGAGATGGTAAAAATTCCGGGGGGAACCTTTATTATGGGTGCGCCGAGTAGTGAAGCGGGAAGTAATAATAATCAAAGACCCCTACACCGAGTCACTATTGAACCCTTCCTAATGGGGAAATATCCGGCTACCCAAGCACAATGGCGACAAGTGGCTAGTTTCCCCAAACTCAAATGGAACCTTTACCCAGAGCCATCAAATTTTAAAGGATTAAATCTTCCGGTTGAAAGAGTTTCATGGTATGATGCGATCGAGTGGTGTGCCCGACTCTCGAAAAGAATGGGCAAACCCTACCGATTGCCCAGTGAAGCCGAGTGGGAATATGCAGCCCGCGCCGGAACCAATAGCCCCTTTC
>NZ_JBIMLI010000333.1:0-605 GCF_051859755.1 Limnospira sp. | reverse complement strand
GAACCGAAGGGAGTCTACCACCAAAAAACCACCCCCGTCGGTCAGTTTCAACACGCCAACGCCTTTGGCTTGTATGATATCCACGGGAATATTTGGGAATGGTGCGCTGACCCCTGGCACGAAGGCTATGGTGGCGCTCCCTCGGACGGGCGAGTGTGGGATGGTCAGCATATATATGTTGGTGATTTAGTAAACGTTTTGATAAGCAAAGACACCAAGGTGCTGCGCGGCGGTTCGTGGTATGGTAATCCTGACTACTGCCGTTCTGGCTACCGCTTCAGTGGCGGTTCGGGCGATCTCAACGTCAGCTACGGTTTCCGGGTAGCCTGTGCGCTTAGTATGTAGTATGTAGGTTGGGTGGAGCGCAGCGAAACCCAACTTCCCCCGGCGAAACCGGGTTTCTGTGGAAAAGCCGGTTAATTTTCGGCATTTATGGTAACGTACAATCAGGTATCAATAACCATCCTGATTATGAGCCAATGTCTGAACCCAGACTGCCTCCACAGCAACCCCAAAGGTTGCCAGTTTTGCCAAAAATGTGGTAGTAAACTCCGACTGGTAGAACGCTACTATGCTAAAAGCATCCTTGGACAAGGTGGCTTAGG
>NZ_JBIMLI010000332.1:0-1413 GCF_051859755.1 Limnospira sp. | reverse complement strand
GCCGTGTGCTGGGAAACTCGCAAGCACGGTTTGGAATTGGAGTTGGGGAAGGTGACTTCTCTTTCGACCATAACACAACTCCCCTCTTTTTTTCGCTCAGTCTTGACCTTGAGTCTCTCTGCCTTATCTGGTTGTCGAAGCCAGATGTTGAGACACATAGATAGTTATGGGATGGTCAGGGGTGCGAATCCCTTATATTCCACCAAGGGGTGGAAGTCCCACTAGGAGGTTATTTCAGCCATTGCAGCCCTATTTGACTCCTAAACGTTTCGCACGTTATGTATATTTCTATACCAAACGTCGGGACATATAAACAGTTATAGGGATGGTCAGAAGCGAGCTTCTTGTATTCAGTCAGGGGGCTGAAGTTTTCACCAGGTAGTTATTTCAGGCATCTCAGCCTTATTTCCTACCTGAACGTCTCGCACTAATGGATAAATTATAACAGCCAGGTACTTTGAGAAAAATCTTCATTGTTCATCGGTTGACTGAGGGAATGTTCGGGACGAGGCACTAAATGAGGTGGGGATCGCTTCGTGGGTTTCTGTGCTAGTTTAGACGTAGATGATTCTAGTTTTAACTGTTCGATATGTTGTAAAAGTTTAGTATTCGTTTCCGACAGATGTAGTGCTATTAATTCTGCCTGTTCTAGCTTTTCCTTTAAGGCCGCCGCCGCTTCAGTCTCCTGTTTAAGTTGGGCTATTAATTTATTTTTTTCCTCTAATTCTTGTTGTAGTTTATTGATTGTAGTGGCTAATTGCCTATGGCTGGCTTGAGCGTTTTTAACAGTTAATTGAAGGGCAGAAATCTCTTTTTTTAAAGTCTGCTCAGTTTCCTGGGACTGCTGTAAGTGGGATTCAAGCCAGGCTACTTGAGCTTCTAACTCCATCTGCGCCTCTAATTCGGCTTGGGTGGGGGTTGGACGGCTAGAGGAGGTATTGTCCCTTGGGGATGTGCTTGTATTAATTTGATGATCAGTATCAGCAGATTCTGGGGGGGGACTACCCGCCTTTTCTGCTTCCTGTTTGACCATATCGGCTAGACTTTTCTTAACCATCATCTCCTCCCTTGGAACTGTGTGTCCCGTCGCCTGATGGGCGGCTGATACAACTTCATTAAGCATACAGCGATCGCGAGGGGAAAAATAGATCCGTTTGGGGGGTTGCAATTTTCGGGTGAGTTATGTTAATGTAATAAACTGTTCGGACGCATAGCTCAGTTGGTTAGAGTACCACGTTGACATCGTGGGGGTCGCTGGTTCGAGTCCAGTTGTGTCCACTATTAACTGACCGTTATCATAACTGCAATAACCGTGATTCACTTAACCCGATAGTCCTACCTAATTACTCAGATATTACTCACAATCTAGTCCTAGCACAGGAAAATAATTCTGTCAATAGGATGATTACTCAG
>NZ_JBIMLI010000331.1:0-1420 GCF_051859755.1 Limnospira sp. | reverse complement strand
TCCCATTCAAAACCGGACGTGAGACTTTCACCTCATCCGGCTCCTAGTCTGACTGTTCCATTGTTAAGGATACAGCACTGGCGTTGTCTAACGCCGTTTTATCGTCGTGACAGTGGCGGTGCAGTAATTGAAGATTCTTATATTCATCCTTTCCACCGTAGCTTCGAGGTATAATGTGGTCTACTTCAACTAGGTCTGATGGGGTAAAGTATTGCCCGCACCAGGTACACTTGCCTTTTTGCTTTTTGAGTAGTTTAGCTACTCTTGTTGGCGTATCAATTGCTTGTCCTTTTCTGGTTGCCCAGTAAGTCCAATTACCGTCGTATGGTGTTGCGTCGGGGCGTATTAGGGTATGTCTGACAATCGGAATCCAATTATGTTTCCATAGTCGAAATCCATCTTTAGTCTTGAATAACCAAGATTCATGTCTTTCTTTCCCGTTGCTAAGTTTAACCGTTCCATTGTGGAAGTAGTTATTTAACTTTTCGTGACTTGCCTTTCCGCATCTTGAGACTGTCCATGCCCGCAACATTTGCCAAACTATATGGTCCAGCTTTGTGAAGGTTTCTACAGAAACCACCGCTGAGTAGTAATTTGACCATCCCCGAATTATCGGGTTTAGTTTCTTAATCAGGGCTGATTGAGGTGCTGTTTTTAGTTGTTTAATGACACCTTTAATCACTTCCATGTGGGCTTTAACTGCTTTCTTACTGGGTTTTATGTGGGTTTTATGACCGATTAATCGGCTTGCTTTTCCACCTATCTTCCCAGATTTATATTTTCCTATTGGATATTGCCTGATATTGAATCCCAGAAAGTCGAACCCTGGCTCCTCTGTTTTGCCATTATACTCAATGGGGTTGAGCGTATGACAAATTCGAGTTTTTTCGGGTTTTATTTCTAGTCCTACAGGTTTTAACCATTTGGAAATTGCAGTTTTGCACTGTTCAATGATTTCTAAGTCTTTGGATATGACTACAAAATCATCGGCGTATCTGATTGTTGTGGCTTGTACCACATTACTCTTAGGATACATTGTTTCAATTAGCCTAACCATTCCATCCAGTGCAATGTTGGCTAGGAGTGGACTTATTACTCCTCCTTGAGGTGTCCCTGTTTCTGTATCCTCGAATACACCGTTATCTAACACGCCTGCTTTAAGCCATTGTTTCAGGTCTCTTTTTAGGCTGCTTGGACAATGAATTTTGGACAGTAGGTATTCATGGTTTATTCGGTCAAAACATTTCGCTATATCTGCATCCAGTATGTAATAACCTCCTTTGTTTATACTTTGAAAGATTCTGGATATTGCATCATGGGCAGACCTTCCAGGTCTGAATCCATAGCTTGTGCCTTCAAATCTCGATTCCCATTCAGGTTCGAGAGCCGATTTAACCAAGGCTTGCCTTGCTCTGTCTTG
>NZ_JBIMLI010000330.1:0-1429 GCF_051859755.1 Limnospira sp. | reverse complement strand
ATCATGGATGGTTGGCAGTGGACTCGATTCCGATACTAGGTTGTATCTTGGCGCCTTCCGTTCCCCGCTTCAATCCTGGGTTTGTGATTCCCAAAACTGGGGGTGGCTATCGCCTTTACTCTTTCCCATAATCGCCCCAAGTGGATTTTACTCCTCCTAAGTTCACCTGGACGGTAAATTTGGCGATTTCTTAAAATGGGATTGACCTTGAGTTTCCTGCCTTGCTCGTTTTAAGCCCGAGTGTCGGAACATATAGACAGTTAAGGGGTAAACTGGGTTGATTCAGTCTATCTCCCTCTAGGAGGTTATTTCAGGCATTGCAGCCTTATTTCACTCCTAAACGTCTCGCACTTTATCCATCACTACAACGCATCATTACCTCTTTAGCACTACCCACCCCGGAGCGGCTCCCCCACCAGTTGCTTTCACTGAACACTAGTAAGCCACTGCCGCCTAGGACCGAGCGGTATTTGGAGCCCGCGCCCGCGATCACCTTTCCTGAACACTAGTAACTTTCGTTTTGGCGCGCGGCGATTACGAGAGGAGCGCCACCACTAAACTTCACTGAACACTAGTAAGCCACTGCGCCCAATAACCTGGCATCCCCATAAGTCAACCCCTCTTGTGCGAAGCACCCAGTAACTAGGCATCCCAACCAAGGCACGCCAAGGACTATCCGCGCCGGCGATCGCACGAGAATCTAAAAAACAGAAAACCTTGCCTCCCCACAAATCAACCGCCTCTAAAAACCAGCCAACCGCACCTCCCCACAAGTTAGCCCAAACCAGCCAACTGTCCGCGCCGGCGATCGCCCTACCTCTCAACTCACCCCGACTAAGGAGCATTCCAAAACCCGCCACCCGAAAAGCGATCGCCTCAAGCTCCCCCCATTGGCGGCGGCGGAACCCACCCACCCACGGTATTAAGGGCTTGGTCACAAAGTTAAATTCGTTCCGCTACGCTCCACTCATGGATTTTACCGCTGCGCCCTTAATCCCTCCCCCAGCGCCGCCAAACCCCCCGCCACCCGAAAAGCGATCGCCCTACCTCCCTACCAGATTAGAAAAACAGTCAACCGTCCGGAAAAGCGATCGCCTAACCTCCCCGGTAATCTCTAAACTGCAAATACTTTCACTTTAGGAAAATCTCCCCGGTGTCTCTAAACTGGTTATGGTCGAAAGAGAAGTCACCTTCCCCAACTCCAATTCCAAACCGTGCTTGATACTTTCACATCACACGGCTCCTGATGTGGACACCCTATTGTCAGTAGGAACAGGGCTACAACCCCCTGCTTTGTGACTTCAACTTTGGGAGCTATATACAACACGTAGTCTTTAAACTCGCTCACGTCATAAGCACTCTTACATCATCGCAGTCTCTATATCCACACCGTGACTAGTGGGCATATCCCAACCATTACAGTTAGGCA
>NZ_JBIMLI010000329.1:0-1468 GCF_051859755.1 Limnospira sp. | reverse complement strand
CCGACAGTCCCGGACGAAGCCAGAAATAAACATCAATATCCGGCTATGTCCGGTTTTGTTTAAGTTTTATAGAGCAGTTGATATCCTGTTTAATGGGGGTGCAGATGCGATGAGGCGGCGGGTATTAGCGCCTCTGAAAGGTGGTTTACAGGGTTTTGAGGGGGTTTCGGCTAGGGAATTACGGGTGCTAGATGTGGCTTGTGGGACGGGTCGAACTTTGAAGTTTATGGGAGCTACTTTTCCCAAGGCTAGTTTATATGGGGTGGATTTGTCGGGGGCTTATTTACGCAAGGCTAATCAATTGTTATCGCGAATTCCGGGGGAACTACCTCAATTAATCCAAGCTAATGCTGAGGCTTTACCGTATCAGGATAACTATTTCCATGGTATTACTTCTGTGTTTTTGTTTCACGAACTGCCACCACTCGCGCGTCAGAAGGTGATTGAGGAGGCTTATCGGGTACTGCAACCGGGAGGGGTATTTGTTATTTGTGATTCGATTCAGGCTATTGATTGTCCTGAGTTGAAGGAGATGATGGAAAATTTTGCGGTGATGTTCCATGAGCCTTATTATCGCAATTATATTACGGATGATTTGAGCGATCGCCTCTCTCAGGTAGGATTTGAAGGAATTAGCACGGAACAGCACTTTGTGAGTAAATACTGGATCGCTCACAAGAAGCACACTCTAGCAGGTGATACTGTTAAATAGAGTAAATATAGGCTCAAGAACACTTAATAAACAGATTTGCTATGACATCGACAAATCAGACTAACCTGGACACTATGCCTGAAGATATGACTGACGACATCAGTATTAGCGATCGCTCTAGTATTGGCTACAGGGAAGAAATTGAAACGGTGATTGCGGGTTTAGCCCAAGACCAGAAAGCGATGGTTGGTCAGAGTGACGCGGGTCATCTCTGGAAGTTTCAGTATGGCAGTGTAATAGTGTTTGTACAACTGACGGGAGAAACGGAAGATGATACGCTAACGGTGTGGTCTCCTATTCTGCAATTCCCAGTCAAAAATGAGGATCAGCTGATGAAGAGGCTGCTGGAAATGAATTGGCTTTCGACGTTTGAATCCCATTTTGCCATCACTAATAATCAGGTGGTAGTTCTGACTACCCGCACTTTAGCTGGCATTACGCCGGGGGAAATATCGCGAGCTATTACTATTGTCGCGACGATCGCCGATGATAATGACGATATCCTGATAGAGGAATTTGGCATTCCTGTTACTTGACATGGACCGGGATGCCCAAATGACTGACGATTGGGGTTTCTGCAACATCCCCCTAGCGCGAAGTTAATGGGGGTTTTTTGCAGATCCTACCCCATCAATTCTAGGGGAACTGATACATTTACGCGACATTTATCCGGCTATTGCCGGACAATGCGACGATAGCACTATTACCCGTTAAGGTAACAGAGGCGGTATCCCGCAAAGCTTTTAGAAAGATTCC
>NZ_JBIMLI010000328.1:0-1476 GCF_051859755.1 Limnospira sp. | reverse complement strand
AGCAGTTTGATTCTCTCCATGATGCCATGGATTCCGTTCTCAAAGCTGCGTCCTAACCACCTTGACTAATGCTATACTTCACGCCTTCCGTTCCCCGCTTCAATCCTGGGGTTATGATTCCCAAAATTGGGCAGCAATTCTCATTTTGGCGAAAACCTGTTCAAGTCCCCAGCATCCCTGTATCGTAATGACATCTAAGAAACCCAGGAGGGCCAGAGCCGTTGAAAAAGCCAGGTTGCTTTGAGACTCTAGTCGGTTCTTTCCGCCAGTGCTTGTCATCGCTACCGGACAAGCGCCGGGGTAAAAATCGCCGCTATGGAATGGAGGATGCCGCTTTAAGTGCGTGAGCGTGTGTTTTTTACTCAAACTCCGTCGTTTCTGGCTTATCAACGTCTGATGGAGGGGAGTAAAGGCAAGAGCAATGCCCAAAGTCTGTTTGGAGTTCATCGAATTCCCTGTGATCACCAGATTCGGGACTTATTAGATGCCGTGTCCCCAGATCACCTGTTTCCAGTGTTTGAGGAGATCCTACAAGTCTTGGAAGCCCAGGGGCAGTTAGAAGACTTCCGTTGCCTAGGGGACAGTCTATTAGTCGCGTTGGATGGCACGGAATACTTCAGTTCCGACAAAATTCACTGTCCCCACTGTTCAACGCGCACCCAGAAGTCAGGAAAAACCCATTACTTCCATAGTGTTGTCACTCCAGTCATCGTCTGTCCGGGACAGAATCATGTGATTCCCTTAGTCCCCGAATTTATCGTGCCCCAAGATGGTCATGATAAGCAAGACTGTGAGAATGCCGCCGCCAAACGCTGGCTATCGAGGCAAGAACAATGCTTGAGGGCTTTGAATGTCAAGGTTTTAGGGGATGACCTCTATTGCCACCAACCGTTGTGTCAGCAGTTTTTAGAGCAGCAACTTAACTTCATCGTCGTCTGTCGCCCCGAGTCTCATACTACCCTCTATGAACACCTAGAGGGCATCGAACTCCCGACCCTCACGACCAAGAAGTGGACTGGTCAAGTCGAGAAAACCTATACCTACCGCTATCTCAACGGAGTCCCCCTCAAAGATAGCGATGAGGCCCTGTTGGTTAACTGGTGCGAACTTACTGTCACCACCGCTGATGGCCAGGTAACCTATCACAACTCCTTTGCCACGAATTATCCTCTCAGCGATGAGAATGTAGCCGAGGTGGTTCGGGCCGGGCTGACTCGTTGGAAAGTTGAGAATGAGAACAACAACACTCTCAAGACCAAGGGCTACCATCTCGAACACAATTTTGGCCATGGCAAGCAGCATCTTTCTTCCTTGCTGGCGACCCTCAACATCCTCTCGCTGCTCTTCCACACCCTGCTGGAGTTGCTCGATAACAAGTACCAGTTGCTACGAGCGCACTTACCTACCCGCCAAACCTTCTTTAATGATTTGCGCGCGCTTACCCAGACTGTACGCTGAGACAGTTGGGACCACCTT
>NZ_JBIMLI010000327.1:0-1482 GCF_051859755.1 Limnospira sp. | reverse complement strand
GCAGTTTGATTCTCTCCATGATGCCATGGATTCCGTTCTCAAAGCTGCGTCCTAACCACCTTGACTAATGCTATAGTTCAATTAGGGGTCGAGATAGACCTCACGGTCTACCCCTCCCATTCAGAACCGTGCATGAAAGTTTTCCCTTCACACGGCTCCTAGTTTGATTGCTTCTTTTGTTAAGAACACAGCTTTGCGTCATCTAATGCCGTCTTATTGTCGCGGGTGTGGCGGTGTAGCAGTTGAAGATTTTTGTATTCATCCTTTCCACCGTGGCTTCTAGGTACAATGTGGTCTACTTCAACTAAGTCTGATGGGGTAAAGTATTGCCCGCACCAGGTACACTTGCCTTTTTGCTTTTTGAGTAGTTTTGCTACCCTATTTGGTGTGTCAATTGCTTGTCCTTTTCGGGTTGCCCAGTAAGTCCAGTTTCCGTCATCAAGTGTTGCGTCTGGGCGTATTAGGGTGTGTCTGACAATCGGAGTCCAATTGTGTTTCCATAACTGAAATCCATCCTTGGTCTTGAATAACCAAGTTTCATACCTTTCTTTCCTATTGCTAAGTTTAACCGTTCCGTGACTGAAATAGTTTCTTAGCTTTTCATGTAGGTTTGCCCTTCCGCATCTTCAAACTTTCCATGCTCTTAACATTTCCCAGACTATATGGTCTAGTTTATTGAAGGCTTCTGTTGAAACTACCCCTGAATAGTAGTTTGACCAACCTCGTATTATTGGGTTGAGTCTGCTTATCAGGGCTGATTGAGGTGCTGTTTTATGCTTCCTGATTACACCTTTAATCACTTCTGTGTGAGCTTTAACTGCCTTATTGCTGGGTTTAATGTGGGTTTTGTGTCCGATTAATCGGCTCGCCGCTCCACCTGTTTTCCCGGATTGATATTTTCCTATAGGGTATTGCCTGATGTTGAATCCTAGAAAATCAAAGCCGGGTTCCTCTGTTTTACCTTCGTACTCAATGGGATTGAGTGTATGGCATATTCGAGTCTTTTCGGGTTTAATTTTTAGTCCTACAGGTTTTAACCATTCGGAAATAGCAGTTTTGCACTGTTCAATGATTTCTAGGTCTTTGGATATGACCACAAAATCATCGGCATATCTTATTAGGTTTACCTGGGTGGTCGTCCCTTTATTAGGATACATTTCTTTTACTATTCTTTCCATTCCATCCAGGGCGATGTTGGCCAATAGTGGACTTATCGCTCCTCCTTGAGGTGTCCCTGTTTCTGTATCCTCGAATACACCGTTATCTAGCACACCCGCTTTGAGCCATTGTTTCAAGTCTCTTTTCAGGCTGCTTGGACAATGAATTTGTGACAGTAGGTATTCATGGTTCACGGTAAGAGCATTTGGCTATATGTTAGGGGTCGAGAATGGAGTCACCACCATCTCCTCCCATTCAGAACCATACGTGAAAGTTTCCCTTCATACGGCTCCTGGTGTGGATACCCTGTTTTGTCAAAGGAGC
>NZ_JBIMLI010000326.1:0-1495 GCF_051859755.1 Limnospira sp. | reverse complement strand
TCGTAGGTTGGGTAAAGCGAAGCGACACCCAACAAATCCGGGTATACAAATTAGGCGATCGCTCCCCGTTTCTCAAGGTCGTAGGTTGGGTAAAGCGAAGCGACACCCAACAAATTCAGTCAAATGTTGGGTTACATTGCATTCGGTCCAACCAACTTATAGCTAAGGAGTGAGGAGTCGAAAGTGGTAGACTAGAGCCAGCGATGCAGGAAAATTGGCGGGGGTTGGGTTTATGAGTCCTTTACTACAACAACTATTGCAGCAAGTCGATCAACTAAGCCCGGAAGAGCGGTTAGAGTTGATTAGGCAGATTGCACAGGGGCTTAAAAAGTCCGAGGAGGTCGTCACAGCAAAGCCTCGATGGGCTGATTTAAAAGGGATGGCTCCTTATCCAATGATGGGAGAAGATGCTCAAGATTGGGTTTCACGCACCCGCAGAGAAGCAGATGAGCATCGGAGCCAGGTATTGCGAGGCGAATAATGAAAATTGATGCAGCACTAGCAGGAGTATCTCGGTTATTTTTAGATACAGCTCCGGTCATTTACTTTGTAGAAAGGAATCCTAGCTTTGTTGATCGGGTCGATCCAATATTTGAGCGATTAGAGTCTGAGATTACACCAGTAGTGGGATCGGTGACGGTTGCCGAGTGTTTAGTGGGTGCGTTACAGATGGGCTTAACAAATTTAGAACAGGCCTATGTGGCTATTTTCACACGGGATGATGTGCTGTTTCTGGAGAATAACCTAACGATCGCTCGTGAGGCGGCAAGGGTTAGAGTCCGGTACAATCTGCAACTACCAGATGCTTTTCAGATTGCAACGGCATTAAATGCTGGCTGTCAGGCATTTTTGACTAATGATGCTCAACTAAAGCGCATAGCGGAGTTAAAGATTTTGTTAGTCAGTGAGTTGGAGGCGTGAGTCGTAGGTTGGGTAAAGCGAAGCGACACCCAACAAATTCGGTCAAATGTTGGGTTACATTGAATTTCACCCAACCCACAAATTATGCTGAGAAAGGTTCTGCGGGGGTTGAGGATGAAAACGAGGGGAAGAGGGAGAAATCCGGTTTCTGAGTTGGAGTTGTCAGGAGTTGGGGCCAAAAAAACCCGGTTTCTGGCAGCATCTCTATTGCTTCACAAAGATTTAATCAATCAACCCTCTGAGTCTCTGGGATGAGGTAAAATAGGGGTGTTCAATCGTTACTTTGGTTGGCATAATGCTGGAATTCAAAACGATTCTTCACAATGGCATCATTAACATTCCGTCTCAATACCCCTCCCAATGGGAAGGAAAAATAATCCGTGTCATTGTGCTAGAGACTGAGGAAGGCACAGAGTCAGCGATTGAAGAGAATCCACTGAAAGGGAGTATTATTTTTGAGGATGATTTGATTGCGCCGATTGAGCAGGGGTGGGAGAGTTTCTAGTCGTAGGTTGGGTAAAGCGAAGCGACACCCAACAAATCCGGGTATACAAATTAGGCGATCGCTCCCCAT
>NZ_JBIMLI010000325.1:0-1499 GCF_051859755.1 Limnospira sp. | reverse complement strand
ATAAACTAATTGAGTGCCGTACTCACATCTGACTGGTACCGGTTCACTTGCCTTAAACGATAGTGTTTTTGTTAACTGGCTGTACCATGTTCCTTTGGTGAAGTTAGAATCATTGAATTTGATTGTCTGTCGTGGGTTACGAATACTTCTGAACTTGGCATCACGGCTTGCCCTATATGCTTGATATGCGTCAAATATCGCGTTTTGTCTGATATGGCAAGGCGTTTCTTTCACCCATTGAGGTAAATCTGATTGCATTACCAGATTTCTTAACTTCAGCTTACCAATCATCCGCGTCGAGCTTCGCTGCATAGCGATGGCTTGGTTAAAACAATAACGGCAAGCCGCCAGCCATTTTTTCCAGGTTTTTTCCAGTTCAAGGCTTGGATAAATCCGGATCTTCTTTGATTGCAGACTTATACTTTCTGAGTCCGTAGAGTCGGCAACCGAAGACATGGACAATGGCAAGGATGTCTTCAACCAATTCTCGCTCTGGGGATAAACCGTCTTGCTTGAGAACCACGATTTTTGTACCATCTTGTTCACACAACCAAGAGATGAGGTCAAACCCGAAACGGGCGAGTCTGTCTTTGTGGGCAACCACAATAAATCCGACATCGCCTTTACGGACTCGCTCCCAAATGGCTCTAAGTCCTTTTCTTTGGAAATTAAGACCACTGGCGATATCAGTGACGAGCTCGGCGTTGGGGTAGACCTCGAGTAACTTTGCAACTTGGCGCGCAAGGTCTGCTTTTTGTCCGCGACTTGAAACGCGGGCATAAGCGATAATTGCCCGTTGCGTTCTCTCGTTTGATGAGACCGTGTAGGAGGCAATATCATATCGTCTCTGCCCTGATGGTGTCCTGAGCGCTTGAATTTTGCCGTTTTTTTCCCATCTTCTTAAAGTATGTAAGCATACACCAAAGTATTGAGCCGTTTCACTCGGTGATGTATATTTCGGCATTTAGCTCGCTGGTTGTGTACTTATCTAGCTTAGACTGATTGTTGAGTATTGTCAAGCAATGTTCAGTTAATCTGCTAACAGGACGTAACTCTGTCAGTATCAGTTCTATCCTACCCCCAAACTTTGAACAATAAAAAGCCCCGCCGAGACAATTAGTTAGCGGGGCTTTGTAAAAGTATATGAATTAAAGTAGATTATCGCATATCCCACAGAGCCTTAAATAAAGTCTCAGCCAGCTTTCTGGATGTGGCATTCCTGGCAGCCTTGAGCGCCGCCCCGGAAACTTTGTTCCCTTTGTGGTATGCTCTAGTCACCCAGTAGAGTCTAAGAGACTGAGCTTCTGGTGATTTGGGAAGGCAATCGTAGGGGGTTGTCGCGATCGCACCTCCACCCGGTTTCTGTTCGCGATGAGTCCCCTTCTCGATTGCCCGTACAACAAACTGATGCAAGGTTGATCGCGCCTCTTTACTTCCGGTAAAACTGCTACGAGTGTCAGCCTGCCCAGATTGCACTTGAGTAGCCCCCAACCCGCACA
>NZ_JBIMLI010000324.1:0-1507 GCF_051859755.1 Limnospira sp. | reverse complement strand
ACCCTTTATCGCTACTCATGTCATCATTCTCACTAGTGATCTCTCCACGGGATCCCTCACAGGCCCGCTTCATCGAAGATTTCTTCTCCTCCATGGTGTCCCGAAGGACACTAAAGAGGATAGAAACCATGTCACACTACGCTCTGCTACCATGCCTTACGGCATCCTCGGCTTCGGCTCATGGCTTGAGCCCCGTTACATCTTCGCCGCAGGACAACTTATTTAGACCAGTGAGCTGTTACGCTATCTTTAAAGGATGGCTGCTTCTAAGCCAACCTCCTGGTTGTTTTGGTCGTCCCACCTGCTTTCCCACTTAGCCATGAATTGGGGGCCTTAGCTGTAGGTCAGGGTTGTTTCCCTCTCCACGACGGACGTTAGCACCCGCCGTGTGTCTGCCATCTAGTACTCCTCGGTATTCGGAGTTTGGTTAGGATCAGTAAGCCTGTGGGGCCCCATTACCCATCCAGTGCTCTACCCCCCGGGGTATTCGTGCGACGCTCTACCTAAATAGATTTCGCGGAGAACCAGCTATCTCCGAGTTTGATTGGCCTTTCACCCCTAGGCACAGTTCATCCCGATCCTTTTCAACGGATGTGGGTTCGGCCCTCCAGTTGGTGTTACCCAACCTTCAGCCTGACCATGCCTAGATCACTCGGTTTCGGGTCTGATCCATCTAACTCATGCGCCCATTTAAGACTCGCTTTCGCTGCGCCTACACCTAACGGCTTAAGCTTGCTAGATAGACCAAGTCGTTGACCCATTATACAAAAGGTACGCCGTCAGGGCTCATGCCCCTCCGACTGCTTGTAGGCGTTCGGTTTCAGGTACTGTTTCACTCCCCTCGTCGGGGTGCTTTTCACCTTTCCCTCACGGTACTGGTTCACTATCGGTCAGCAAGGAGTACTTAGCCTTCGAAGGTGGTCCTCCGATCTTCAGACAGGATTTCACGTGTCCCGCCCTACTTAATACGTCCCATCGAGCTTCTCATACGGGGCTGTCACCCGCTATGGCTAACCTTTCCAGGTTATTCTGATCACTCTCAAGGCTCGGCTGGTCCCCGTTCGCTCGCCGCTACTAGGGGAGTCGCTATTGCTGTCCTTTCCTCCGGGTACTTAGATGTTTCAGTTCTCCGGGTTTGCTCTTTAAGACCTATGTATTCAGTCAAAAAGTACCTGTTTCAGCCCGTTATAAACTGCCAAAAGGCAATTATAACAAACTGTCAGGTGGGTTGCCCCATTCGGAAATCCATGGATCACAGCTTATTCTCAGCTCCTCATGGCTTATCGCAGAGTATCACGTCCTTCATCGCCTCTTACTGCCAAGGCATCCACCAAACGCCCTTATCGCGCTTGATTTGATCCAGAACTAGCAAGACTTGCGCCTTGCGCGACAACAGAAGCTGGTAAGAAACTGTTGCCATAATTCCGGTATCAAAAGCATACTTTTCCCGCCTGGTTCTTGGAACCAGACAATGAACAACGCAATCGATCTGCCATCCGTGCGGGAG
>NZ_JBIMLI010000323.1:0-1506 GCF_051859755.1 Limnospira sp. | reverse complement strand
AGCCGTATGAGGTGAAAGTCTCATGTACGGTTCTGAATGGGAGGGGGTGAAGGCGACTTCACTCTCGACCCCTAATCTGACAGAAACCCGGTTTCTTAGAGTCAGTTTTAGTCTTTCTGGATTTCTAGGTTGGCGAAGTGTTTTTGTAAGAGGCGATCGGTGCATTTATTTAGGGAGTAAAAATCAGGTTTTATAGTGGTAAAATTAGGATAAGGTAAACAGTAGCTTCAACGCCAAAAAGATTCATACCCTTTCTTTAATTTTTCTGTGCCATCTCGCTAAATTATACTTCCATGAGCCATAATAAATCGCTCGAAATCCCATAACATTACTTGTTCAAACGATTGTCTAAATCGCTCTTTTTCATTGGTGGCAATCCGTTCCATGATTGATAGACTTAATTGTTTATATACTCCCAGCAGTCTAGCTGAAAATTGTGTCATAATTGGAAATGTTTCATCAAAGTGCAATTCTGTATCTGTCAAAATCAGAGTGCGACTTGCAGAATGAAAAACACACATTCATTAAGTGAATCAATTCCCGTTAAGCCCCAAACTCTTAAACCATCGAATAAGACAAAGTATAATCCAGGTAATAACTCACCTCGATCGCCCCTGATGGTCTGGTCAATCGGTAAATCTGGTTTTTTAATGGCTAAACCAGGGGCAGCCCCAAAGGTTGCCTGGGGATAAATAGATTTGAAATTAGCTGCAAATAAATAATGATAAAGGTTAGGGGCAATAATATACTTGACAACTCCCAGTTGACCTAGCTGGCTGACAAGTCTGTCGCTAGATTGAATTGGAGAAATTACCGCGAGTTCTCGATTAGCCAATCGAATAACCGTCATCCTGTTCCGACACTGAGTCCCAAATATCGGAAGGTCTATTCTGCAACCCAAACATCTATATCAACTTCTTTTAGCATGGTTTTGGTGAGTAGTTTGATGGCTAGGTTTAATGGTAGGAGCTTATGGTTTTAAAAACAACTTTGTCGATCGCATCTGAGTTAAGATATTTTGACGCGCGCGATACTCCTGTTTAGAGAATGATCGCCCCCTCGGTTGATTGTGCAGCCACTCCAACCCCTGCCGCACCTCTTGACGAAATTCCGTCACTTCTTGGCGCAACCCCTCTAGGCGTTCCTCTAGGGTTTGTAACAAGTCGCTGATGGTGGTTTCCATTACCCCCAACCGTTCACAGACTTCCGCAAAACCAGAATCAATACTATGGGAAACATCCCGAAAAAACTCCTCCTGCTGGGTGACGTTTCTCCTTTTACAGGCTGCCATGTTGAGGCGGATGAAGATATCACCCCATTCTGTATCGGTGAGGTTGCCTTGTTGGGTGAGTTGGTATTCTTCGGGGGTGAGGAATTGGTCGAGTTGGGCTTCTCGTAGTTCAGGGTAACGTTGCTGGGTGAGTTCCTGTTGGGCGATCGCTAAACCCACCCATATATCTCGCCTAATTCAATTAGTGATTTCCCTGGGCAAAAATACCCTACAAC
>NZ_JBIMLI010000322.1:0-1527 GCF_051859755.1 Limnospira sp. | reverse complement strand
AGGTCTCGCACCATACTTGGTATTATACCGTATTGCCGTAAAATGTTAACCTAATTTGAGATTAAATCATGCTCCTCTCATAAAAAATGTAACATAACTTTAATCATTATTTGAATGAGCGAAAATCAGATTTCCCCAAAATCAAGTCCCAATTCTCCCGGCGGCGGAGAGTATTTATCTCTATTGCTGGCGGTGGCTTTTTTACTGTTTCTCATGCGGACGGCTTTTCCTTGGCTATTGGCGATCGCCTCTTTTGTAGGTGTTTGGATGCTATGGCGATACTACTCCTACCAGTCTCGCCGCCTACAACAGAGTCTGGATCAGGCTTTTTATGCTTTGATCCGGGAACATGAAGGACGGATCACCCCTTTGGATCTGGCTTTGGCTACTCAGCTTACCGGTCCCCAAGTTCAGGCTTATCTCGACCAAAAGGCGCTGGAATTTGCGGCTGAGTTTGAGGTAACAGATGATGGTAGGATTTTTTATACTTTCTCGACGGTAGCTTCTGTGACTGTGGCTGACCCAGAACCTGCTATTGATAAGGAAATGGCGACTGTGGCTGACCCAGAACCTGCTATTGATACTCAAGTTGTGAACCTTCCCCGTCAGACAGTGGAACTTCCCCCGGTTTCTGTTAATCAAGGTCCACTGGTAACCGGGTTTGATGTACATCCCCATAATATTAGACCCCGGAAACCAAAACCCGTTGAACTCTACCCCGCGCCGCACGCCTGCGAGTATTCTCAGGAAAGCCAGGAGTTTCAGTCGCGGCCAGAATTACCTAAGTCGGAGATCACCGAGTTGATGGAACGTAATCGCTTAGGCGATCGCTTTTCGGCGGACTAAGTTGATATAATCGATATACAGTGCGGGACGTTCAGGCATGAAATAGGGTAGAAACACCCGAAATAACCGCCTGATGGGGACTTCAGCCCCTTGGTTGAATATAAGAGGCTCGCCTCTGAGCATCCCCATAACTGTTTATATGTCCCAAAGCTTGGTATAGAAATATACAAAACAAGGCAGGGAACTCAAGGTCAAAACGCAAAATCGGAAATCTTAACGATTTCTTAACAATTGCGTTGAGAGTAACCGCGATAGCCACCCCCAGTTTTGGGAATCATAACCCCAGGACTGAAGCGGGGAACGGAAGGCGTGAAGTAGAACCTACTACCAGAGGCGACCACTGCCAACCATCCATGATTAAGGAAATCTGAATGTTCCGACTTGAACCGCCATAAGGATTAAGTAGCTAAACAGGTTGATACGCTCCGCTCAAAAGAGTTAGGGAAAAAGTAGGGTAATTGTAACATCACCTACACAGACCTTTAAAAGTACCCCGGTGGAAAGGACAAATCTAAAGATGGAATGCCCATATAAACGGAACGTTGTAATCCCTCTTAGGCTCTGAGAGTATGGTCGATACCTCAGTAGTGACAAGTGTAAGCGGATGGTGCGAGACGTTCGGGTATGAAATAGGGCTGAAATGCCCGAAATAACTACCCGGTGAGGATTCCAGCTCCGAAT
>NZ_JBIMLI010000321.1:0-1532 GCF_051859755.1 Limnospira sp. | reverse complement strand
GAGCCGTGTGATGCGAAAGTATCAAGCACGGTTTTGAATGGGAGT
Source organism: Limnospira sp. (assembly GCF_051859755.1). Taxonomy (NCBI): domain Bacteria; kingdom Bacillati; phylum Cyanobacteriota; class Cyanophyceae; order Oscillatoriales; family Sirenicapillariaceae; genus Limnospira; species Limnospira sp. Next base: position 1,487 of record NZ_JBIMLI010000321.1, on the reverse strand, counting down.
GGGGGAAGGCGACTTCCCTCTCGACCCCTACCAAAACAAGGCAGGGAACTCGGGGTCAAAACGCAAAATTGGAAATCTTAATGATTCCTTAACAATTGCGTCGAGAGTAACGGCGATAGCCACCCCCAGTTTTGGGAATCACAACCCCAGGATTGAAGCGGGGAACGGAAGGCGTAAAGTAGAACCTACTGCCAGACGCGACCACTGCCAACCATCCATGACTAAGGAAATCTGAATGCTCCGACTTGAACCATCGTAATTATTTAGTAGCGAAACAGGTTGATACGCTGCACTCAAAAGAGAAAGGGAAAAAGTAGGGTAATTCTATCATCACCTACACAGACCTTTAAAAGTACCCCGGTGGATAGGACAAGTCTAAAGATGGAATGCCCATATAAACGGAACGTTGTAACCCCTTTTAGGCTCTAACAATCTGGTCGAGAAAGTTAGTAGTGAAAGTGTAAGCGTAAGCCTATTAGGGGGTGAGATGTGACCAGAAGCTAATGCCCGACTGTAATGGTAGGGATATGCTAACGGGTCACGGTTTGATTGTAAAGAATAGAGTCTAGTAGGAGTTACTATGACGAAAGCGAGTTTAAAGAAAGGTTTTGAGAAATCAAAGCCAATCAAGACTACGAATGTATGGAAACAAATTCCCTGGGCGAAAGTTCAGAGAAAAGTTTTCAAGCTCCAAAAGAGGATATTTCAAGCAGCTAAATCGGGACAAGACGCAAAGGCACGAAGGTTGCAACGTCTACTGGTGAAGTCATATTATGCCCGACTCTTAGCAGTGCGGCGAGTGACCCAAGATAATCAAGGCAAGAAAACAGCCGGTGTCGATGGAATGAGAGCAATCTCTCCAAGGCAAAGGTTTGAACTTGTTGAGAACATTAAAGGAAACCTCAAAGCAAAACCACTGCGACGAGTGTGGATTCCAAAACCCGGTAGGGATGAAAAACGCCCCCTGGGAATACCCACAATCCAAGATAGAGCGAGGCAAGCCTTGGTTAAATCGGCTCTCGAACCTGAATGGGAATCGAGATTTGAAGGCACTAGTTATGGGTTTAGACCGGGTAGGTCTGCCCAAGATGCAATAGCACGAATTTTTCAGAGTATTAACAAAGATGAATACTATGTGTTAGACGCGGATATAACGAAGTGTTTTGACCGAATAAACCATGATTATCTACTGTCAAAAATTAATTGTCCAAGCAGCCTGAAGAGAGACCTGAAACAATGGCTCAAAGCGGGTGTGCTAGATAACGGCGTATTCGAGGATACAGAAGCAGGGACACCCCAAGGAGGGGTAATAAGTCCACTCCTAGCCAACATCGCACTGGATGGTATGGAAAGGCTAGTTAAAGAAATGTATCCGAATAAAGGAACAACCACCCAGGTCAACCTAATAAGATATAGCACAAGACAGAACACTTAGGACGTATAATGGAGAGGACGAGATGACTAAGAAGACCAAAAATGCCAGCCCC
>NZ_JBIMLI010000320.1:0-1559 GCF_051859755.1 Limnospira sp. | reverse complement strand
AAACGGAACGTTTAAACCCCTTTTAGGCTCTCAGTAGTGTTGTGTCTATTGAGTAGTCAAAAGTGTAAGCGTATACCTTTAAGGGGAAAGGATGTGACTGAAAGCTAATGCCTAACTGTAATGGTTAGGATATGCCCACTAGTCACGGTGTGGATATAGAGACTGCGACAATTAGGAGTGTTTACGACGAAAGCGAGTTTAAACACTACGATGTTGTATTTAGCTCCAAAAGTTGAAGTCACAAAAGCAGGGAGTCGTTACCCTGTTCCCGATGTCAAAAGGGGTATCCACATCAGGAGCCGTGTGATGTGAAAGTATCAAGCACGGTTTTGAATTGGAGTTGGGGAAGGCGACTTCCCTTTCGACCATAACAAAATAATAGCACGGGTGAACCCCTAATGCAACCCACCCCCTCAAAAAATTTTTTGTAATATTTCTTAACTTTTGTAACAAAAATTTACATAATCGGGGCGGAATCAGGTTGTGTGGGGTAGCCGGGGGGAAGGTTCAGTGAGTGGCCTAGGTAGAATGGTTGCTGGGACTGTTATGGGAAAGATGTAAAGTTTTGTAAAATATTGGGGATCACCCGGAAAAAATGTAACAATGAATACAGAATAACCAAGTAGACTTTAAAAATTACCCTTTCGGAGAAACAGATATGAAACTAGCCTATCGTGGCGTTAACTATAACCATGAATTTCAACCAATGGATGTGGTAGAATCAGAGGTTTGTGGAAAATATAGGGGCCAAGATTGCCATTTCCATTACCCTCGCCATATTCCTGTCCCCCAACCCCACGGAAACCTGAAATATAGGGCTGTTTCCTACTCTGTGGGTGAACCTAGAGACCAAAACACTATGATGGTGGCTGTAGCGACAAGTGATGCTAAACCTGAGCCACCCCCGGCGACGAGTGGGGATACCTGTGCGATCGCTCCTGAAGAATTAGCTAAAGTACATTCGGCTAATTTGTGCCGTCTTCTGGAACGGAGACAGAAAGCAGCCCGGGAACGAGGCGACCAAAGATTGTTGAGTTTGTTAGAGGCAGAAGCTCAACACATAGCCTGCTAGATTTTACAGCATATTTGACGGAAAATCAATGTCTGGGGTGGTGTAGACAGCAATTCTCATTTTGACCCGCATCCTGTCCAAAATGCCCGATGATGCCCAATCTTGAACGAAAGAATGGGGCTTTCAAGAATAGCTCTTGAGATGATTCTCAATAAGCTGGGGCAAAATTTCCATAATGAGAATTGCTGGTGGTGTAGAAGTGTCTCTTGCATAAAATCCGGTAATTTCTGGCAGGAGCCGGAAATTACTCCTCAAAGGAGATGTAAGATGCAGGTCCAGGATTAGACCTACGTTAAGGGGGTGATGACACCCACAGGTGAACGCCAGCCTGTGGCTCTGTCGTCTATCTTTAAGGAACGAGATGAGTGGATTGGCAATCTCGAGTGAGCTAGACGTAAAAAGCCCCTTTAATATCAAGTCCGGATAATCAATTATAGTAAAGTCTCGGTTTGAGGCCACCAATGAAAACTGGTCAAGCCTCGAATTA
>NZ_JBIMLI010000319.1:0-1575 GCF_051859755.1 Limnospira sp. | reverse complement strand
GGCGCTACCCCCCCACCCCTCGACTTTCACCTCAGCCCGGAGCGCCCCCTTCAGAATTTTCGGCTAGATTCCCTTTTCGCTAATACTTTCAGCTTTTTTGTCCTGTACTGAGTGGCAACATAATTGGACTCCGATTGTCAGACACACCCTGATACGCCCTGACGCAACACCATATGACGGAAATTGGACTTACTGGGCAACTAGGAAAGGACAAGCAATTGACACGCCAAATAGGGTAGCAAAACTACTCAAAAAGCAAAAAGGCAGATGTACCTGGTGCGGACAGTATTTTGCACCATCGGATTTAATTGAAGTAGACCACATTGTACCTCGAAGCTTAGGCGGAAAGGATGAATACAAAAATCTTCAACTACTACATCGCCACACCCACGATGATAAGACGGCATTAGATAATGTCAACGCTGTATCCCTAACAATGGAGCAATCAAATTAGGAGCCGTATGAGGTGAAAGTCTCAAGTACGGTTTTGTATGGGAGGGGGAGATGGCGACATCTCTCTCGACCCCTACTTGACTGAATTATCTATCAGGGGTGGCATTTATGACTAGATCGCAAGAAACTCCCAAGAGCATAAATCAATCACAAGAGGTTGAGTTAGAATCTGTTGAGTCTGAACCACAACTGGATGAGTTGGTTGATATTTTGATTGATGTGTTGCTTGGGAAGCCTAATGATGAATCTATCACTAACTCACCTCAAACTCCCAAAGTTGATAATTATCCATCTCAAAATAGCAATATTAAGCATGAACACAAATCCTCATATTCTCGGAAAAGTAATTCACAAAATCTGGGTGTGAAAAGGGAGGATCTACTTTCTGCTCAACCATAAGATTTTACCCAGGTAGAGACTAAGAAGGTAGAGACTACTAAGAAGATAGAGACTCAGGTAGAGACAGCATTCTCTGAGTTAATCCCAGAGGATGAGGAAGTGGTGACTAAGGCGGTTCGATTAATTTAAATTTCCCCAAATGAGTTTAGTAAGTATTTTGATGATCCAGTGTCTGTCCAGTCTGGAGAAACTGCTAAATCTCATGCAAATAATAATAATGGTTATGATTTGGAGGAGGAGAAAACCTCTGTTTCTGCGCCGCCATAAAACCAAACCAGCGATACAGAAGTAGATCTAAGTCAGGACTTGTCCGACCCTTTCGACCCATTACAGGATCTGCTGCTAGGTTCCAAATTCTCGGAGTTTGAAAAAGTCACTAAAAGTTATCTTGAGACTGAGTTACCGAGGCTACAGAGCCCAATTCAGTCAGCGGAACAGAAACTGCAAGCGGTTCAGGATAAATTTGATGATCCTGACCAGATTTTTAACCTATTACTCCCGGCTCTAACAGCTATCATTAATGATAAAATGGTTCTGTCTAAACAAGACGTTATAGACTCAATTGTGCCGATTATTGATGAAATTATTGCGGGGAAAAAGCGACAAGACAAGTCGGGGATGATTACAGCCTTTACACAAAACACAAAGTACGGTATAATGTATGGCTATTGTATAAGTTATCACAACCAACTACCATGAGCCGTTACTCTTTAGATTTTCGGA
>NZ_JBIMLI010000318.1:0-1585 GCF_051859755.1 Limnospira sp. | reverse complement strand
TAGAGATGTGGAATTCCGGTCAATGGCAGTCTCCCTATTATTGGGGTGCGTTTACTATTCAAGGAGATTGGCGGTAAATTCAGGAAAGAAACCGGGTTTCTCGGTCTCTAACTCAGCAAAGAAACCCGGTTTCTGAGGGGGCGGTAATTAATCTTTGTCAAAATCCTTAGCGCCTTCTAAGACGGGATTAAGGTCAAACCAACTACCATCATGATCGCAATATTCAAAGACAAATAGACTGCGGAGGAGAGTTTGATATTCTTCCTCTCCTCGGACGGTTTTCTGCTGCGAAACTTGGCGGAGAAGTTCCCACTCGTCGGGGGTGATGGCTTTTCCTAATTCGTTGCGTCTCTCGCTAATTACCCGTTCAATCATGGTGCGGCTGAAGGGTGGATCGTCTTTTTGTAGACAATTAAATAGTAAAATTAGCAGGTTTCGCACATGACCACCACTCATCTGACAGAGATAATCGAGGGTGCTGGTAGAGTCAAATAATTTAGGGATTTCACGGAGGCGATCGGTTTGGTTTAATTCTGGAAATGCTCGTGCTAATACCATTTGTCTGAGCAGATTAATTCCGGGTTCGCAGTCGCTACCGTCTCGTTCTTTGACTCTGACCATTGGTAGCAGTTTGGCGGGGGAACCAAAGCGGTTGCTAACGGCTTCTTTATCGTTGGAAAAGGTGAGAATTAGGGGAATTGTATAGATGACATGACACAGAAGTTTATTGAGTTGTTCACCCCTATCTACAAATAAATATTCTGGTTGGGTACGGATGCCGAATTTGGCTTTATTATCGATGCGATCTAGGTTGTCAATAATCACGACTAATCCGGCTTGTCCCCGTTGCTGTAGTTGGTGTTGAGCGGGGGTGATTAATTCCTGGTTAATGACTTCAATAATGTTATTAACTCGGGGTTCTAGGTGTTGTCTTAATAGCGATCGCACATCCCTTGAGTCTTTGGCTTTGGCGGTAATTTCACCAATCCCAAAAGATAGGGAAAAACCCTCGGAGTCTTGGCTAACACCAATATCACCGACGACGGGAATATTGCTCCGAAAACTGGTAATTTCTGTATTCAGAAGGTTGGCAGCGCTTTTCAGAATGCCTTGAAAGCGTTTGGGTTGCAGACAGACACCACTATTTTCTAAACTTTGGGAAACTTGGCGAGCGATCGCCAGTAAGATGTCACTAATATCGACATCTGCCATATCTAAGTCCTGGGAAGACTCGAAGTAAACTACATGGAATTTATCCGCTTCTAACTCAGTTTTTAATCGTGATAATTCGGTGGATTTTCCACAGCCTATATGTCCGGTAAATAATTGACAGGTAGGTTGATGGTCAGAAAAGGTGATCGTCCGTTTCAGTTCCCGAATTACATTAGAACCCCGAACTGTTGAAAAATCAATATAGTATTGTCGATCTTCAGGTTTCGATATATTCAGAGTGTATCGCGGGTTACAGGCTCGAAAGAATCGTCCAAGGTTTAGGGACATTTAATTTATGCTCTATAAAACTTAAACAAAACCGGACATAGCCGGATATTGATGTTTATTTCTGGCTTCGTCCGGGACTGTCGGC
>NZ_JBIMLI010000317.1:0-1594 GCF_051859755.1 Limnospira sp. | reverse complement strand
CCAGGGGTCACATATTCCTGTAGGGGCGGGTTCAACAGCCTATATTCTTCTTCACCAGCAGCTATATAAACCCGCCCCCGTTTTTTGACAAAACCCCGCGAAACAAGCGATCGCGCAGTCGGAGTGCCACGTATCGCCCGCGTCGTCGGGCGACGTATCGCCGCAGATTCGGTTTGCCGGAATAAAGCGATCGCTTATTTGTTCTTGACAAATATCACTTTTTGTGGTAATCAGTCCCCCATGGGCAACTCATACAACAAAGGAACATCCCGCCTCACCCGGTCTAACTCAAAACCACCGATATCAGTTTGAGTTAACCGAGAGTCCAAAAAACCCATTAATTGTGCATAATTCCTCACCATAACTTGAGGCTTATATTTATACCTTTTCAACTGCCAATTCCATTCCTCGTTCAGCCTATCTGCGTAATCTTCAGCCTCCGGTTCAAATTGATAACCAATGATATAAAGTATCGGATATTTACCATTCTTCGTGCGTTGCTTATACCCCTGCAAATAGTCCCTCTCCAAAACCTCATTAATAATATCAATAGTTATCGTCCCTTTTTTCAACTCCATCAAAATATGTTGAGGGCTTGGGGTTTTCAACACCAGGTCAATAAAACGCTGCTTTCCCCGACAATTCACCTCGAACTCCACATAAAAACGCCAGGGCAAATATTCGCAAGCCTTAGCCAGATAAAACGTCAAATCCTTTTGATAATCCTTCTCAAACCGAGGTCTTCTAGCCAACACCCGGCGACTGGTTTCATCAAAAAGGACACCCCCACTTTTCCACTTGTCGTCTGGCATACTCGTCTTGTTCCTTGCGTCTTTTGACCCAGGCTTGATAACTGCTGTAGGTTTCTCTGAACCACTCGTTGTATTGTCTGGCGGTGTAGTAGTGGTATTTGGAGTATTTGGGGTCTTCGGGGTAGTCGTCGTCAAATTCAGCCCCAAATCTAATTCTAATTGCTTCATAATTTTCGTACCCATTGGTCAGCTTAATAAACTTCTCATGACTCCCCGACTGCTTATCAGGATGCAGTTTAATTGCCATTTGTTTATATAACTTTCTCGCCGCCACTTGATTATCTGCGGCTAATACCCAAGTTCCCGTTTCCAGGTGCGCCCAAATCGTCCCCTTTTTCGGGTAGAAAACACAACGCCCCTTACTCATTCGTAAAAACAGGACATTTGCCCACACCTCAATCACTGCCACATGGGGGTATTTTTCTTGAATTACAGCTAATGCAGAGGAATAGTTCATATTAACCCAACAATCCCGGCTCCCATAATTATAATCAACTATCTAACCCGATCGCAACCACCTCCACTTCCCCACTCTACCCGACACTTATATCGGTTTCCCGGAATAAAGCATTCGGTTATCCGTACTTGACAAAATTACCCTACTCATAATCTACCCGTCAATTGACCATAATGGCGATCGCCTTCCCCAAACAACCATTGTCGGCTGCGCCAGAATTTAAGAAACCCGGTTTTTTGAAAAAACCGGGTTTCTCGAAGTTTCCAGAAACAAGCGATCGCTTTCCCCAACCACCCAGGGGTCACATATTCCTGTAGGGGCGGGT
>NZ_JBIMLI010000316.1:0-1607 GCF_051859755.1 Limnospira sp. | reverse complement strand
TTTATACTTTGAAAGATTCTGGATATTGCATCATGGGCTGACCGTCCGGGTCGGAACCCATAGCTGTTGCTTTCAAACCTCGATTCCCATTCAGGTTCGAGTGCCGACTTTACCAAGGCTTGCCTTGCTCTATCTTGGATAGTGGGTATTCCCAGAGGACGTTTTTCATCCCTTCCGGGTTTTTGAATCCACACCCTACGCAGTGGTTTTGCTTTGAGATTTCCTTTGATACTCTTAGCTAGTTCCAGTCTTTGTCTTGGGGAGATTGCTCTCATTCCATCGACACCTGCTGTCTTTTTGCCTTGATTATCTTGAGTCACTCGCCGCACTGCTAAGAGTCGGGCATAATATGATTTCACCAGTAGACGTTGCCACCTTCTTGCTTTTGCGTCCTGTCCCGATTTAGCTGCTTGAAATATCCTCTTTTGGAGCTTGAAAACTTGACGTTGAACTTTCGCCCATGGTATAGCTTTCCATACACTCGTAGTCTTGATTGGCTTTGATTTCTCAAACCCTTTCTTTAAACTCGCTTTCGTCATAATGACTCCTACTAGACTCTATTCTTTACAATCAAACCGTGACTTGTCAGCATATCCCTGCCATTACAGCAGGGCGTTAGCTTCTGGTCACATCTCATCCCCTAATAGGCTGGCGCTTACACTTTCACTACTGTTTATCTCGACCAGATAATCAGAGCCTAAGAGGGGTTAAAACGTTCCGTTTATATGGGCATTCCGTCTTTAGACTTGTCCTATCCACCGGAGTACTTTAAAGGTCTGTGTAGGTGTTATATAAAGAACCCTACTTTTCCCCTTACCCTTTTGGGCGCAGCGTGTCAACCTATTTCGCTGCCTGCTAATGACGATGGTTCAAGTCGGAACATTCAGATTTCCTTAGTCATGGATGGTTGGCAGTGGTCGGATTATTGGGAATAGGTTTTCCCTCACGCCTTCCGTTCCCCGCTTCAATCCTAGGGTTGTGATTCCTAAAACTGGGGGTGGCTATCGCCGTTACTCTTTCCCACAATCGCCTAAGTGGTTTTAATACTCCTCCTTATGGTGTAATTGAGCATTACGATTTTCTTTGTGGGATTGACCTTGAGTTCCCTGCCTTGCTTTTCGCTTCGGGACATATAAACAGTTATGGGGATGGTCAGAAGCGAGGTTCTTATATTCAACCGATGGGCTGAAATCCCCACCAGGCGGTTATTTCGGGTATTACAACCCTATTTCATGCCTGAACGTCTCGCACTTTTAGGTGTAGCCTAGCTTTTTACAGTGTTATCGCTACTACTTTGGCTTACTTTTTTAAGTCCATCAAGATCCGCCATGTTTTAGCATATCTTTTCTGAACCCAAGGTCTTGCAACCTGAGCGGATATCCTATTATGTTACCACAATCTGCTCACCTGATCACCGACAGCCAGACTGACATAAATCTATGTAAAGTTTTGTCAAAAACCTCTTGCTTTTTGGGGTAATTTGTTGTATAAGTGCGGAAGTTGACCGTATCCTAATTGCTGTCGTGGATGTTATAGCATTAGTCAAGGTGGTTAGGACGCAGCTTTGAGAACGGAATCCATGGCATCATGGAGAGAATCAAACTGCT
>NZ_JBIMLI010000315.1:0-1619 GCF_051859755.1 Limnospira sp. | reverse complement strand
GGAATCTTTCTAAAAGCTTTGCGGGATACCGCCTCTGTTACCTTAACGGGTAATAGTGCTATCGTCGCATTGTCAGGGAACAGCCGGAAAAATGTCGCGTAAATGTATCAGAACAACTGCTAACAGTACAGATGCTAACAGTACAGATTTCAACGCCACCAGAGTTCAGCCAGACCTGGCTACTGGAAACCAGTTATGGAACTGGTGGCAATGCCCTCACCACCGGCCTTGATGGGTCTATTTATATAACAGGTTCTACTAGAGAGGACCTGAATGGAGAAATCAATCAGAGTGGTACTGATAGCTTCATTGTCAAATATGAACCCGATGGGACTCTGGTATGGACAAGACTGTTGGGAGGTAATTATTCTAACTCTTATGGCAATGCCCTCACCACCGGCCTTGATGGGTCTATTTATATGGCGGGTTGGACTCGGAGTGACCAGATTGTAGAAATTCCTCGACAGCCATACGAAATTCCCAGTAATGAAAACGATGTATTTCTCGCCCGGTATGAACCCGATGGCAGCCAGGTATGGACAACCCGGTTAGCAAGCAATAGGTCGGAAATAGCCCATGCCCTCACCACCGGCCTTGATGGGTCCATTTATGTAGCTGGCTTTACTAGCGGCGACCTAGGTGGGGAAATAAATAATGGTGGCACGGATGCCTTTATCAGCAAATACGAACCCGATGGGACTCTGACATGGACAAGGCTGTTAGGAACCAGTAATTGGGATGGTGCCAGAGCCCTCACCACTGGCTTTGATGGGTCTATTTATATGGCGGGTGAGACTTGGGGCGACCTGAATGGGGAAATTAATCAGAGTGGTGCTGATGGCTTTATTGCCAAATACGAACCTGATGGGACTCTGGTATGGACGAGACTGTTGGGAAGCAATGGTTGGGGGGCAGCCCATGCCTTGACCACCGGAATTGATGGGTTTATTTATGTCGCTGGTCTAACCGAGGGCGACATCAACGAGGAAATTTTTAGTCGTGGCGGAAATGCCTTAATCAGCAAATACGAACCGGAGGATGGGGCTCTGGTATGGACAACACAGTTGGGAACCCCTAATGCTGACCAAGCCAATGCCCTCACCACCGGCCTTGATGGGTCTATTTATATGGCGGGTTGGACTCAAGGCAACCTGGCTGAGGAAATGAATCGTGGTTACTCCGATGGGTTTATCGCCAAATACGAAACTGATGGCGCTTTGGCGTGGACAAGGCTGTTAGCCAGCAATGACTGGGACACAGTTAATGACCTCACCACGGGAATTGATGGGTCTATTTATATGGCCGGAAATGCCTTTGTTAGGGTGATAGTCGATGGGACTGTAGCGGAACCTGTACCGCCGCCACCGGAATTTATCGACCCATTGTTACCTCTCAACGGTGATTATATTCCCATAGCGGGCGACTTTAATGGTTCGGGAATCACAGATATTCTCTGGTATGCTCCCGGTCCTGACCCGGATTTTATGTGGTACTTTCATGCAGATGGTAGTTATGGGAGTCGTTTGTTCATGATTAATGGTTATTATATTCCCATAGCGGGCGACTTTAATGGTTCGGGAATCACAGATATTCTCTGGTATGCTCCCGGTCCTGACCCG
>NZ_JBIMLI010000314.1:0-1621 GCF_051859755.1 Limnospira sp. | reverse complement strand
CATCTCTAATTGTGCTTGTCTTAAAGCTATAATGGGCGGTTGATTCTCATTCAACATCTGCTGATAAAACCTCGTCATTAACTGGGAAGTCGCTAAATCATTCACATTCCATAAACTCACCACCACTCGCCGCGCTCCTGCATACATAAAACCGCGAGTTAAACCCACTAATCCCTCTCCCCTCACTTCCCGACCTAAACCAGTCTGACAGGCGCTTAATACCACTAATTCGGCGGGTAAATTTAGGTTAAATATATCATTTAACCGCAAAAAGCCATTATCCGATTCTCCCTGGGGATTAAATAATGATAACACTAATCCTGATAATTCCGGGTTGACTGGATGAATTAACCCATGAGTGGCGAAGTGGATGATTTGATATTGCGATAAATTGGGGTGAGTCGCTAGGTAGCGGGAAGCCTCAAAATCTAAGGCTTTGATTCTTTCATTTTCCGGGAATAATTCCGCGATATTTTGGGCTTCCAATCTGCTATATTCTAAACGGTTTAACTGGGGGGCTGTATCTCCTAAACCTAAACTTCTGGTCGCCCTAGCTAAGGCTAAATTATCTAAGCTGGGAGGGTTATTTTCGGAGGATATTTGAGAATTTAAGCGCGGGTCGTTGGATTCAAAAATCGGGTCAGCAATCACCGCAACAGCTTTGGCAGCCGTCGGTCGATTGGCTAATTGTTCTCGTTGATTAGCAATGAGAGTAGCTGAGGAAGCGGTGACGATTTCATGTTCGACTAATAGGGGGGTATCCGGTTGAGAAGGTATGGGTAAAGCGGCAAAGGGAATGAATTGTAAAATCCCATCTGCGACTATCAATAACCGTTGATTATTCAGTTGATTAACTACGGGAGCAATCAAGATTTCACTCAGGGCTAATCCCTGTGCTACTGTGGTGGTATTATCAAGGTTAATCGCTTCTCGATAGGGGGTAGCTACGGCTTCGATTTCGGTTGAGTTGGGCAGAATATAGCTGGTGATACTATCCTTAGTCACCGCCCAGAGAAAACTGCGTTCTTCTCCTAGGTAATATTGTAACAGCAAGGTATCATCATCAAGTACCTGTTGCTGCACTTGTTCTAAGTTGAGAGGTTGGGGATATTGCAGGTTAGCATAGTTGGGACTGACTACCCTAATTTGGGTTTGTAGTTGATTGAGTTGATTAATGAGAGATTGGGATTGAGTTGTAAGTGCATCGATTTGTGCTTGGGTAAATTGACCCCGGGTGAGTTCATGGCGTTGATGTTCTATGGCATTGTGTTGTTGTATTAGGCTTTGTTCCTGCTGCAAAAGTTGGGGGTCTACGCCTTCACGAATATTCGCACCAGCCTCGGCGAGAAGTTCCAAAAGGCTGCGGGCGCGAGAACGTTCGCTGGCGTGAAAAGCGAGGGCATCATATCCTTTTTGGGGGTTTTGTTGATGCAGTTCCATTAACAATTCAATATATAATTGGTAACGGTCTTGAACGGTGGAGAAAAAGGTTTGGCGGAGTTCGCCGGGAGGGGCTAGGCTGCGGAGTTCTTCAGTTAAGTTAATCGCCTTTTCCATATTAACCAGGGCTTCGGTGAGTTCGCCTTGGGAACGTTGGAGAGAAGCCATATTGGTGAGGGTA
>NZ_JBIMLI010000313.1:0-1628 GCF_051859755.1 Limnospira sp. | reverse complement strand
TTGGCAGTGGTCTCGGTTCTGGTGTTGGGTTACACCTTGGAGCCTTCCGTTCCCCGCTTCAATCTGACGGGCTGTGATTCCTAAAACTGGGGGTGGCTATCGCCGTTACTCTCAACGCCCTGATTTCTCAGTTTGTTTATGACCTTGAGTCCCCTGCCTTGCTTAGATTTCTCCAAGCGTCGGGACATATAAACAGTTATGGGATGGTCAGGGGTGCGAATCCCTTATATTCCACCAAGGGGTGGAAGTCCCACTAGGAGGTTATTTCAGGCATTGCAGCCTTATTTGACTCCTAAACGTCTCGCACTCTTCTCGCTTATTATACCGTATTGCCGTAAAATGTTAACCTAATTTGAGATGAAATCATGCTCTCTACTGAAATGGGTCACGACTCCACTCAGCAAATTGTTTTGTGACCTTGAGCTCCCTGCCTTGCTTGGAAGGTCATGTCCAAGCGTTGGGACATATAAACAGTTATGAGGATGGCCATCAGCTCGCTTCTTATATCCAACCAAGGGGTTGGAGTACCCACTAGGCAGTTATTTCGGGCATTGCAGCCCTATTTGATGCCTAAACGTCTCGCACTGAGATCATGATCACAATTAGCCTTTCACCTGCTACTACTTTGATGGCTGGCTAATTGGAACTGCGAGGGTAAAGCTGCATCAACTTCTGCACCTGTTCAGCATGGTAGGAACTACGAGTCAGGGGAGAAGCGACAATTTGTAAGAACCCTAGAGACTCCCCGTAGGCTTTCCAAGTCGCAAATTGTTCCGGGGGAATAAAATCAGCTACAGCCAGATGCTTAGAACTCGGTTGCAGGTATTGTCCTAGGGTCAGGATATCGCAGTCAACCTCTCGCAGATCTACCATGGCTTGGCGGATTTCTGCATCGGTTTCACCTAATCCTACCATTAACCCAGATTTGGTATATAACCACGGGGCGATTTGTCGCGATCGCCTTAATAATTCTAAACTACGGTGATAGTCACCCTGGGGACGAACCCGCCGATATAATCGTTGGACAGTTTCAGTATTATGGTTGAGGACTTCTGGTTTAGCCTGTAGAATGGTCTCTAGGGCTTCCCAATTGCCACACAGGTCTGGGATTAATACCTCTATGGTAGTTTTGGGAGATAGCGATCGTACCGATTCAATACAGCGGACAAATTGAGATGCTCCCCCATCAGGTAAATCATCCCGGTTCACCGACGTAATCACCAGATGATTTAACTGCATCCGTCGCACCGCCTCAGCCAATCTTTCCGGTTCTGTCCGATCAAGAGCCTGTGGTTTTTTCTCAAAGTCAATATCACAATAGGGACAGGCGCGGGTACAAGCCGGACCCATAATCAAAAATGTAGCCGTCCCCGCGTTGAAGCATTCCCCAATATTCGGACAGGAAGCCTCTTCACAGACAGTATTTAATCCCAGATCCCGCAGGATCCCTTTAACGTTCCCAACGCGCTCGAACTGGGGCGCTTTAACTCTCAACCAATCGGGTTTAGATACCATAGTAGCTCATGATATGTTTAGCTTGATTTTAGCCAATTATAGCACAAGACAGAACACTTAGGACGTATAATGGAGAGGACGAGATGACTAAGAAGACCAAAAATGCCAGCCCC
>NZ_JBIMLI010000312.1:0-1650 GCF_051859755.1 Limnospira sp. | reverse complement strand
CTGCGGGTTCCGCAGTCAGCCATAATTCCCACAAGTCAGCTTGATAAACCCGCCCCCAGGGTGCGCGATCGGCCACGGGAAAAACCAGCCAACTATATACACCCGCCCCTAGCGATAAAACACACCGGGAACTATATACACCCGCCCCTAGGGTTCTGCATTGTAGTGTTACCTGGGTTCAAATTGAATTTGGGCTGTTAGACATCCTTGGGAAACAACAACTAAAATTTGGATGGTATCCAGACCGAAGCCTGCCATTTTGGTGGAATACGCCACCCGGAGCAGAATGGCGAGGTTATTGCTCTATCCTTAAATTTGACGACTAACTAACATAGACTAACCCCCAACCAAGAAGCGATCGCTCAAGAGGTAAGCGATCGACCCTTAAACTCAAAAACCGCCCCGGTGCATTTCTTTTGTAAAGTGCAACTACTTGCAGTTATTTTGGTTCGCTAGGTAGCTATCAGCGAACTCAGTTAAAACCCTCCGCAGTTCTCGCTTAGGTATAACCGCAAGTTTGTCTTTTAAATCCTGGGCTACTCTAATGCCAAACAGTATATTCGCGGGTTGAGATCCTTCCTGTTTCAGCTTACTTGGATTCTTGTCTGTGAAAAAGTTGGGATTGCCAACTCGATCATAAACGCCTCTTCTGCCTCTTTTCATTTTTTTACCCTCTGTAAAGTTTTGTAAACAATTGCACGTTTTCGGTACTATTGTGTATAATCTTATCAGAGGGATAAGGAAAGAGCCGTTGCAGCGGCTCTGACCCATCAAATCTCTCAAAACGGTTAAGAACCAATTAACTCATCAGTTGAGGATTCTATATGCATACTACCACACAGAGCAAATCTTTGGCAAGTATCTTGTACAGCAAAGCCGCCGTCGCGCGGATTTGTGGTTGCTCTCACCAAATTATTGCCAGGGTTGAAATTTGGTGGAAAGTAATTTTTGTTGTTTTCAAAAAGGGTCACGGGTTGAGACCCAAGTTTGTCAGTAAAAAATCTTTTCATCAAAACTTCCAAACCTTCAGGAAACGCAACACCGGGAAGCTAGAAATATACCCCCACAATCAACCCTATAAATTTGCTGTTGTTAATCCCCAAGGAGACACCTATGAAGTGTCCATCGAAGAAGAGGAAATAACTTGCACTTGCCAGGATTTTGATTTCCAGAGTAAAAACCGTGATGTACTTACCCTAGAAACCGGAACGCGCTGGATTCCCAAGTGTAAGCATATTCACAAAGTATTAGAACTTGGCGATAGGGAGGAGCTTAGAGATTTGATCAACTCTGAAGGGGGTGTTGAGTTTGACGCAGACGACAACTGGTTAATCAGTGATGATTGGGTCAGTGATTATGAATACTCCCAAGTGCCACCCAACTGGTAATTTTCGGTAACTTCCAGGAATCGGTGATTAATCCCTCCCTTCACCCAACCTCGCCAACACAACGACTAAGGAATCCATCATGACCACCACTATCTATAAAAAACTGTTAACTGTCCGAGCCTCAATCTCCGATCTAAACAGAAGCGGGTACAACAAATTTAAGCAGTTTCATTGCTCGACTAATGTTTATTTTTTCAAAAAAAAAAATAGCCCAGCCCGTCACCGCTCCAGGGGGTTGACAAGCCGAGCGAATGGGGATATG
>NZ_JBIMLI010000311.1:0-1706 GCF_051859755.1 Limnospira sp. | reverse complement strand
TTTATCCTCAACTCTTCTCGCTTATTAGACCCTATTGCCCTAAAATATTAACCTAATTTGAGATTAAATCATGCTCCAAATAGCTTTTATTGCGATCGAGAGGGGTTTGGTTTGAGTTGGGCAATTAGGACTTGCTGCATTGGGGATTAGCTTTAACGGTTTCTCAGAGATGGGATTTGATGATATTTTTGGTGGAATTTCCACCAACGACTGAGGGGAAAGTAGACTACAGGAGCCAATAAACTACTGAGTATGGCTGAACTGATGGCAATTTTTTGGCGATCGCTCCAAATGTCTGCCAAATCATTTGTAATGGTTCCTAAGCCCCATTGGCTAAATTGTAAGGCTCTGATCATCTCGACAATGATCGCCATGCCAAATACAATCATAGCCACGGAGATAAAATCTTCTTGGATATTCTTGAGCACCAATTTAGAAAGTACGAAGGTGATGACAGCAGCAATGACTAATGGAACCGCATGGCTTGGCTGTGGGGCGCTGATGCTATCACTTAGGAAACCCATAACTAAACCAGCAATAATAGCTTGTGGAAGCGATCGCCTGAGACTCCAAGCTACTAACCAGATGACCGGCCAATTAGGACCAATACCAAACATATCAACACCAGGGACTTCAACCAGCATCAATAAAATACAGGCGATCGCAGAACCCACATTAATCAGAGCATTGAGTAATTGGCCAGTTGTGATATACATTTAAATCTTAAAAATTGGATTATCCAAATCATTTGTATGGGGGGGTTCACCAATCATCTGAACTCGCCCCTACTCTGGGGGTGATGGGTTATTCAAGGCTGAAGACTGTTGCTCATTTTGGTAAACCACCACCCACTCTAAGGAATCAAGGGGAGCAAAAAATGCGATCGCCGCCTCTGGTCCTGTGGCTTTATTAATATCGACAGATACCACCTTACCCACTGGCCAACCCGGTGGTAAGATTTGGCTAAATACCGAAGTTGTCACCACATCTCCCGGTTGAACATCAGGAACAGTATTAAAAAACGCCAGAACTCCCTGATTGTTATTGAGACCCTGCAAATAACCCATCTGGCGACTGCGGGCCACCGCCACACCAATACGACTGGTAGGGTCAGTCACCAGCAGAACTTTACTGGTGTTGGGGGTGACACTAATAATGCGTCCCACTAAACCACCTGGTCCCATAACTAAGGCATTTTCTTTAATACCCGCTTGACTTCCCCGCCCCAAAGTTATCTGTTGCCACCAATGGTCAGGACTACGAGCAATCACCGGAGCCACCACACCTTTAAAATTAGGTCTAGTAGAAACATAGTCCACCAGTTCTCCTAACCTTTTGTTTTGCTGTTCCAATTCTTCAACTCTAGCTTCAAGTCCTTGGATAATAGGATTAAGGGACTCAGCTTGTTGTTGTTGTTCCAATCTTTGTTCAGATTGAAGTTGAAACGGGCGAGTTATCCAATAATAGACCTCAAACAGTGCTGCACCTTGGGTTTGTCTTACCCATAATGCTGTGAAAACTGCTAAACTCAGCAGTGCTAATTGTGAACCGTATCGATTCCACCAGGTGCGTGTACCCATCTATTCCTGCTGCTGCTCTATAAAACTTAAACAAAACCGGATATAGCCGGATATTGATGTTTATTTCTGGCTTCGTCCGGGACTGTCGGCAGCACCCCGTCCACAAGTGTAATCGTCGGAACCAGG
>NZ_JBIMLI010000310.1:0-1741 GCF_051859755.1 Limnospira sp. | reverse complement strand
ACTCCAGCCGTTTTCTTGCCTTGATTATCTTGGAGGGCGGGTTTATTAAGCTGACTGTTGGGAAGCATGGCTGACCGTGGAACCCGCCCCTACAGCCGCACTGCTAAAAGCCGAGCATAGTATGATTTCACCAATAGACGTTGGAACCTTCGTGCCTTCGCGTCCTGTCCCGATTTAGCTGCTTGAAATATCCTCTTTTGGAGTTTGAAAACTTTTCGCTGAACTTTCGCCCACGGAATTGCTTTCCATGCGTTTTTCGTAGTCTTGATTGGTTTGGGTTGACCAAATCCTTTCTTTAAACTCGCTTGCGCCATATATGCTCCTACTTGGCTCTATTCTTGGCAATCAAACCGTGACCCGTCTGCATATCCCTACCATTACGGTCGGGCATTGGCTTCTGGTCACATCTCATCCCCTAACAGGCTTGCGCTTACACTCATCACTTCTGATTACCTCGACCAGATAATCAGAGCCTGGAAGGGGTTACAACGTTCCGTTTATATGGGCATTCCATCTTTAGACTTGTCCTCTCCACCGGGGTACTTTTAAAGGTCTGTGTAGGTAGGTTTAATAAATCCCTACTTTTCCCCTTACTCTTTTGAGCGCAGCGTATCAACCTATTTCGCTGCTTACTAGTGACGATGGTTCAAGTCGGAACATTCAGATTTCCTTAGTCATGGATGGTTGGCAGTGGTCGCCTTTGGTAGTAGGTTCTACTTCACGCCTTCCGTTCCCCGCTTCAGTCCCAGGGTTGTGTATCCTAAAACTGGGGGTGGCTATCGCCGTTACTCTCAACGCAATTGTTAAGGAATTTTAAGATTTCCGATTTTTGCATTTTGACCTTGAGTTCCCTGCCTTTGTTTTGTATATTTCTATACAAAGCGTTGGGACATATAAACAGTTATGGGGATGGTCAGGAGTACGCTCCATATATTCAACCGAGGGGTTAAAATCCCCACCAGGCGGTTATTTCGGGTATTGCAACCCTATTTCATGCCTGAACGTTTCGCACTTTAAAGACTACGTATGTCATATAGCTCTGAAAGTTGAAGTCATAAAGCGGGGGGTTGTAGTCCCGTTCCTACTGACAATAGGGTATTCACATTAGGAGCCGTGTGATGTGAAAGTATCAAGCACGGTTTGGAATTGGAGTTGGGGAAGGTGACTTCCCTTTCGACCATAACAGGCGGGTTGTCCCATATAAATGATTGTACTGGAGTTTAAAGCCAAAGGGAAGTCAAATCACGTGCATTGCCATTGATGAGGCGATCCGAACTGCTCAGTCCATCGGCAATAAAGCGATCGGTTTCTGGATGGATAATTCAGGAATTGGGCAGAATAATTTGTATGGTCTAGGGCAAAACACGCTCGAGATGAATTTCCTTTTGCTAAAAACTTAAACTCCAGCGCCTGTCAAGCGTCCATTGAAAGAGCATATTCGGCAATAAGGAGGTTCTACGAGAACTGCCGGAAAGCCATTCGAGGAAAGAAAGGTTTTCCCAAGTTCAAAAAGAACAGCCGTTCAGTTGAATACACAACTTGTGGTTGGAAGTTATCAGAAACTCGTAATCAAATCACCATTCCCGTCGATTAATGATGCAAGTTGGTATCAGTTCAGGAAGCTAGAGTATTTTGGGGTGAAGTTTGGCAAGGTGACGGTTGCGGTTAACCCGGCTTATACTTCCCAAGAATGCTCTAACTGTGGTGCAGTGGTCAAAAAAGCCCTATCCACTCGAACTCA
>NZ_JBIMLI010000309.1:0-1754 GCF_051859755.1 Limnospira sp. | reverse complement strand
ATGGCGCGATTAAAATAGTAGATCCGTTTGTGAGTAGTTTTCAACCCGGTATAGGTAGTTACCCCTTTGACCAAACCAATTTAGCCAGTGCTTTACTGCATTTAGTTGTACATCAACACATAGCAGAATTTAGCCCCGCACTAAACCCCGAACCCGCCAAAAAACATTGTGATTTTTCTATCCGACCTAACGTTAGGGGAGATGGACAATATCCGTTAATATGCACCATCAGCTTAACCGACTATCCCGTAATTGTTGACTACACCAATGGCATGACTTCCGCCGCCAAACCATACTTATTAACTCCTTAACCTATGGCAGAAAATCGCTTATCAGAAACCGACACTTTTTCATTTGAAATTAATCAGAGTAATGTCAGTGATTATGCAAGCAATCCGTTAACACTGTGGAATATTTCTGATGCTATTACTGCCATTTCTGCCCATATTGACCCCAGGTGGCTATGGCGAGCTAATGCTTTTTTAGAAAGTCTCACTGCATCAGTTTGGTGTCCGAGTTTTACTCGTTCTCCTTATCCCGAATTTTACCCAGAGGATTCAGCGGCGGAAAGGGCAGCTAAATTAATGAAATTAGAGAGCAATCACCCTAAGTTTGGTTTGCAATTACTGAGAAGAAAAGGCTCGTCAAATCCTTGGGTTGAGGCAGCTTGTCCGGTTATCCAAAACCGAGGGCGGCGGTTTTATGTGCCTCTAATCAACCCTTATTTAACTGCCAATGAGGTAAAAATATTTGGAGTAGATGACCAGTTAGGTTTAAGTTTTAAGGATTACGGTAACGGTATATTAGGCGGCGGTTCAATAGGCAGTAATCGCGGCTATGACACCATTTATATAGAGGGTGAATATCGGGTCGAATTAGATTTGATACTGATGGCTAAACGCCCGGCTAATACCTTGATGAACACAATAATAGTCGGACCTAATCCTACATTAATCGCCCCCGCTAATCCCAACCGTGCTTATTTTGAAATTCAGAACCAGGGAGAAACTCAATTGCTTTGGGGGTTGGGTGCATCGGGAAATAATGCAACTACTCACCCATTCAGAATGCCACCCGGTCAGATTTATTATCCCGGTAATGTATCAGGATTTATTCCGACTGACGCGATATGGGGTAAAGTAGTAGAAGGTTCGACAACTGTTTTAATTATGGAGAGTTCTTACACATGATGATAGCTTTTTATGGATTAGATGACTTAGAAAATTATCCGGTAGATTTATCCTTAGAATCTGCGGTTAATCCTGTTCATCTATGGGATAAGCGGTTAGAGATTCTTATAGCTACAAATAAGGATGTGTTTAACCGCCATTTTTTGCTACCAGGTCGCCCCGCCAATGGATATTTGATTTATAGAGAATTAAAAGCATTGGCTCATGTTCCCCAAGAATATAAAACCATTGTTGATTTTCCTTCCCCAGAAGAGAGACAAAGAAGGCTCTCTCAAGCCCAAGACGAAAATTATCGATTTGTCCTTGAGCAATGGCTGGAAAGAATAGAGTATTTGTGCCATATCTTTCCATTTTTGGAAGTGTTGCCAATTGCAGCTTTTTTGTCTGATTCTGTTGGTCCCTATCGCCCCCTGTCTGTTCTCACGCTAAAACAACGGAAAACCATTAAACTTGTCTCCTTGGAACCCATAGAAACAATGGAACGGGAATGGGTTGTTGGCGGACGAAAATTGACCAAAGAGGGATGGCTGCAACTATTTCCTGAGTTGAGGCAGGAGTGCGAAC
>NZ_JBIMLI010000308.1:0-1764 GCF_051859755.1 Limnospira sp. | reverse complement strand
AGCAGTTTGATTCTCTCCATGATGCCATGGATTCCGTTCTCAAAGCTGCGTCCTAACCACCTTGACTAATGCTATAGGTTACACCTCGGAGCCTTCCGTTCCCCGCTTCAATCCCAGAATTGTGAATCCTGAAACTGGGGGTGGCTATCGCCGTTACTCTCAACTTTCTGCTATACTAGGTGGGTCACAACTCCATCGTTCTAGCTTTCTGTCTTGACCTTGAGTCTCTCTGCCTTATCTGGGGGTCTCCAGATGTTGAGACACATAGATAGTTATCGGATGGTCAGGGCGCACTCCTTATATTCAACCAAGGGCTCTAAGTCCCACTAGGAGGCTATTTCAGGCATTGCAGCCCTATTTCACTCCTAAACGTCTCGCACAATGCGGCAGTGAATATCCTAAAACGCGGACTAGCTACGGCGGGGCACGCCGGAACTTACGCTGGGGGAGATTGGCTCTCTTGGGCTGTTGGTGCGAACCTGCGGTCTAATGGCGAGTCGCGCGAACCAAGAATCCCCGTCTCTTTAGAGCGGGGAGTGTCAAAACAGCCCGTTAAAAAATGTAATAATGCCTTAATAATGCTTTAATGAATGGATGTCAGTCCTGTAGGGGTAGATGAAATGGCTTTCCTGCGGTGCAGGCTCCAAGGGTCTGTAAGGACTGGGAAACAACCATAGTCCCTACAGATTAAATTTGACCCCGCCTAGTAGGGGTCGAGAGAGATGTCGCCATCTCCCCCTCCCATACAAAACCGTGCGTGAGACTTTCGCCTCACACGGCTCCTAGTCTGATTGCTCCATTGTTAGGGATACAGCTTTAGCGTTATCAAGCGCCGTTTTATCATCGCGGGTGTGGCGATGTAGTAGCTGAAGATTTTTGTATTCATCCTTTCCGCCTTGGCTTCGAGGTACAATGTGGTCTACTTCAACTATGTCCGATGGTGCGAAATACTGTCCACACCAGGTACATCTACCTTTTTGTTTTTTGAGTAGTTTTGCTACCCTGTTGGGCGTGTCGATTGCTTGTCCTTTTCTGGTTGCCCAGTAAGTCCAGTTTCCCTCGTATGGTGTTGCATCGGGGCGTATAATGGTGTGTCTGACAGTCGGCGTGTAACTATGTTTCCATAGTGTGAATCCATCCTTAGTCTGGAACAACCAAGATTCATGTCTTTCTTTCCCATTACTAAGTCTAACCGTTCCATGACTGAAATAGTTTCTTAGCTTCTTGTAACTTGCCTTTCCGCATCTTGATACTGTCCATGCCCTTAACATTAACCAGACTATATGGTCTAGTTTATTGAAGGTCTCTGATGAGACTACCGCTGAATAGTAGTTTGACCATCCTCGAATAATCGGGTTTAGCTTGCTAATCAGGGCTGATTGAGGTGCTGTTTTAAGTTGTTTTATTACACCTTTAATCGCTTCTGTATGGACTTTAACTGCTTTTTTTCTGGGTTTTATGTTAGTTTTGAATCCTCACATTTTGTGGGGGGTTTTATTAAATAAGAAGCCTCCTTTTCTTCTTCCCCCATGTTTCCCAGATTTATATTTTCCTACCGGGTATTGCCTGATATTAAATCCTAGAAAGTCGAACCCTGGTTCCTCTGTTTTTCCATCATACTCAATACGTTTGAGCGTGTGACAGATTCGAGTCTTTTCATGTTTTATTTCTAGTCCAACAGGTTTTAACCCTACATTCCGCAGGTTGATAGGTAATTAACCGGATGCGTAGTAATAGCGCTCAACGGGTGGACCGAAGAGGTGA
>NZ_JBIMLI010000307.1:0-1807 GCF_051859755.1 Limnospira sp. | reverse complement strand
GGATATTGAGGATATAAATCTTGGTAAGATATCATCTCGCTTAGAAATGTTTTGGAGAGATATGAATAATTGCACTAATTATGCTCAAACCAAAAGAGGACTACAAAAAAGGAAACAAGATATAGCTAACTACAGATTATCCATTGATGTAATCGCTACACATTCAATGATATACAAAACATCAATAGATAATTCAATCAAAGCATTTAACCGTTACTGGGAATTAGCAGAAACCAAAATATTCGCAGTATCTAGCGGAACAGAACAATTCTTAGACCATTTTATCGCTCCAAGTCTTGAGAGCAAAACTAAGCAAAATAAGCAAGCAACAAAAGCAGGTTTTCCTGAATTAATCGAACCAGTTACAGACATTGACCCTAAGACTCTGAAGATAGCCATAGAAACCGCCAAAAATGATGGTTATTTAGATTCACGGGTTACTGTAAATGAATTAACCAATTTAATGAAAAACAGAGGTTATAACATGATTAATGTTAACGGTAAAAACCTGTGGAAGCAAATCATTTGACTTCCAATTAGTTCATTGACCTAGGAGAATAACACAATGATGGCAGATATCAAACATCAGATGTTTGTGAAGTTTAAGACTATGGTAGACAGTTGAGTTTACAACATTAACAAAGAAGATGGTTTGGCAACATTAAAGTCAATACTAGATGATTGCGAAAAAGAATTAACCATTACTGAACTTAAAAAGCAATTGCTGATTAAGGAACTGAATTACACAAAGCACTTAATAGATAAAGTCCAGTAAATACCCGTCCGCGATGACGGTAAACTACGGCAAACAACACACTAAGAGGATAAAACCATGACAATTGACTTGGGTAAACTACTTAACCCGAATACCTATCATAGTGATAGGTTAAGCAGCAAGCTAGTCTCTATATTGGACGCTGTAGAACTTGCCGATTGTCCTACACAATTTGATGAATGTCGTCTGTTGGAGCTTGAAAGCACTTTTCTGGTTATGCACAATTCCTTGATTACAGCAATCAATCAATTGTTGAACGAGAAAATCAAGCAATACGAAGAAGACAATAAGAATGAGTTTTAATCATGCCATAAATCCTCAAGTAAGTTAAATAATTTCGTCAAAAAAGGAAACACAAAACCATGAACGAAGAACAAGCAAGGTTAATGGTTATCGCGGAATTAGCACGTGATATTTACGCCCAAATGATGTCACGAGATATCCCCTACGCTAACCAAGATACCAGGGTGAAATTAGCCGAAATCGCCCATAACGCCGCTGTTGATTTTATGGCGGTACAAGAAAAGTGGGTATCGTCTCAAGAGACAGTTATTCAGCCAGCATCATTTATGCCCGACTTTAGTGGCAATGGTTACAGTAGCGATATCTTTATGGGGGGTGACTTCAATGCCTAAGTTATTGCCAGTAATCAGCCTACATACTGGAAATTTCAGCAATTTTCTACAGGGCCCCGGTGGAACTTGTGTAGAACTAGATACGCCCGAGTGGTTTAACTACCTGAGAAAAAACAAGTCATTTTCGGTTGAGTTAAACGGCAAAAGGTTTACAGCTTGCAAAAAAACGTCAATCAATGGCTTTGCATACTGGAATCTGAAAGGTTGGGACGGTAAAATCAACCACCATATCTATATCGGAAAATCTGACCAGACTACCAATGAGAAGATTCAACAGGCTGCTATAGCTATGTTTTATCGGTGCAACCCCAAGTTGGCGTAAGCCCTAACAGCTAACAGCCTAACAGCTACTCCAATAACTTAATAGCCCCCTATGGTTTCTAACTGTAGGGGGTGT
>NZ_JBIMLI010000306.1:0-1800 GCF_051859755.1 Limnospira sp. | reverse complement strand
AGATGCGAATGGCGCACGTAATATAATGTTACGTGCTTTGAGGGATTCCTCCTTTACTGTCAGCAATGATGGTATTGTTATAGTTACAGTCCGAGCATGGTCAATCAATGTTAAGGAATGTTCAGCTTAAATGAATCAGGGCGATAATATGAATCGCAGCCCTGCGCTAGTTCCGACCCCACGAGCCAGAAGATTAATCAACCCGCCCTTTCGCGAGAGATTATGATGCACCCAACCCGCTAAAATTGGGTTAATAACTATCACAAAAATAGATTTATGTCTTACTACATTTCACCTCGATTTCTTGATAAGGTTTCCGTCCATATTACCAAAAACTTTTTAGATATTCCCCGGATAAAAGTTCCCCTAATTTTAGGAATACACGGACGCAAGGGAGAAGGCAAAACCTTCCAATGTGAACTTGTCTTTAAGACCATGGGAATTGAACCCGTGATGATTTCTGGGGGAGAATTAGAAAGTCCTGATGCCGGAGATCCCTCCCGACTGCTACGGCTACGGTATCGGGAAGCGGCCGAACAGGTGCGGGTAAAAGGTCAAATGTGCGCCATTTTTATTAATGATTTTGATGCCGGGGCTGGCAGGTTTGACTCAGGAACTCAATACACGGTTAACACTCAATTAGTTAATGCTACACTAATGAATATTGCCGACAATCCTACTAATGTGCAATTACCCGGAAGTTATGATGAAACCCCATTACATCGGATTCCGATTATTATAACGGGAAATGATTTCTCTACCCTCTACGCCCCTTTAATTCGCGATGGTCGGATGGATAAGTTTTATTGGGAACCTAGCCGGGAGGATCGCATTGCTATTGTGCGGGGAATTTTTGCTGATGATTCACTCTCGGATAGTCAGATTATCAAATTGGTTGATGATTTTACCGGACAGGCGATTGATTTCTTTAGTGCTATGCGATCGCGTATTTATGACGAACAAATCCGCGAGTTTATCTATCATCAAGGCTTAGATAAAATCTCGCGCCGCCTAGTTAATAGTGTCGACAAACCCCCCGAACTTCCTCAGCCTGATTTTAGTCTTCAACACCTGATCGAGTCTGGGCGTGCTATGGTAGAAGAACAGCAGCAAATCCAGAAACTACGCTTGGTGGAAGAATATAACCAATTCCGCACGGTTAATTCTCAGCCAATTAACCGCAATCCTCAACCGATTAATCAACCACACCTTCCCTATAACCCGGTCATGCCTCCCCATGCTTTTGATGATTTAGGTCCCTCTAATTGGCAGGGAGATAGTAGCAGTTCAACTACTTTTATTGACGGTCAAACTGTCAGCAGTAAGCTGAGTTTAGATGTTTTGGAACAGGTGCAAAAAATCCGGTCAGGGGGTTATCAAATTGGTTTGGAATATGCTGATCAGCGTCACTTTAAGACGGGTTCCTGGAAAAGTTGTGCTATTATTGATGGCGGTATCCCCGAGGCGATCGCTTCTGTGGAAAATTGCCTAAGTCAACACCCAAAGGACTATGTGCGACTGTTAGGCATTGACCCCAAACAGCGGCGGCGTGTGGTGGAAACCATCATTCAGCGTCCCTAAAACCATAAAAGTAGGGGTGAAATGTCCGCCGGGACACACCCCTAATTAAAGTCTTAGAAGCCACAATAACAGCTACAACCCCTAGTTAGGGTGGGTTCAATTCAAGCATTTTCTGGGATGCGATCGCTATGGCATCTTCACTGGTGGATATTTGACCCTCAGCCTTAGCAATTTGTATCTCTTGGAGTAGATCCCCTAATAAGGGACTGGGAGAGAGTC
>NZ_JBIMLI010000305.1:0-1823 GCF_051859755.1 Limnospira sp. | reverse complement strand
TTGTTATGTGCGACTTGGAAGGTGGAGGATGCGCTACCGGAAACGATGGCGGACTTGTATGGGGGGTTTGTGGAGTCGATGTATGAGTGGAAGGGAGAAGAATTTTTATTAACAGATGAGGAAAAGGCTCAATTAACAAATGAGCAAAAGGATAAATTAATAGATCAGATAAAGGATGATTTGAATGCAACTTTAGGAGAGTTGGCAAAAGTATCCCTCGATGGTGAGGTAAGTCGCTTTCGGTTAACCCATCGGTTGGTGTGTCAATACTTGGGTAAACCGAAGGCTAAAAGTTCTCTGTTATCCAGAGCGTTAAAGTTGGGCTGGTTGAATGAGGTGGGGGTGGCGGCGGAAAGTCGCCGCGAAAAAGTCTATACGTTTTATCATGCGACGTTTCAGGAGTATTTTGCGGCGTTGGCGGTGGAGGATTGGGATTATTTTCTGCCGAAGGATCATGTTGACTGTCCGGTGGCGGGGAAGCGGTATCGGATTTTTGAGAAGCAGTGGAAGCAGGTGATTTTGTTGTGGTTGGGGCGTGAGGATGTTGGGGATGAGGAGAAGGAGGCGTTTATTCGGGCGTTGATTAAGTTTGAGGATGGATTGACCGAATTAGAACATCACAATGGTAGAGGTTTTTATGAATATCAATCCTATTTTCTAGCTGCTGCTGCGATTAATGAGTTTAAAACTTGTTCTCTAGTAGATGAAATTGTGCGACCGGTGGTGCAGTGGGGGTTGAGTGAGTTCGAC
The DNA here is from genome assembly GCF_051859755.1 of Limnospira sp. Classification (NCBI taxonomy): domain Bacteria; kingdom Bacillati; phylum Cyanobacteriota; class Cyanophyceae; order Oscillatoriales; family Sirenicapillariaceae; genus Limnospira; species Limnospira sp. Next base: position 1,073 of record NZ_JBIMLI010000305.1, on the reverse strand, counting down.
ATTCAGAAGCCAAAATGGATGACTTTTCGCGCAGCGGTTGAAGAAGGGGCAAGAAAGGCGATACATGAGACCATTCGACGGCTGACGATTACAGAACTGAGTGCAATTATTGATAATTGCCCAGATGAAGATACCCGGATGCAGGCAATGTTGATTTTAAAAAAAATTGATCCCAAAAATGCTAAAGTTTGCCCTTGGAACACAATTAGAATCTCCAACGGGGATAAAGATACCTCGCGGCAAGCGTCTGAGAGCCCAGATAAAATTAACACAGTAAACTCTCAAGAAATTGCGGATTTACTCGAAGTTATCGAAACCAGTCCGTCTGGATATACCCGGCTGGATGCGGTTTTGTTGCTAGAGAAAATCGGACAGGGAAATCCTCAAGCCATCTCTGGTTTGGTCAAAATAATGGCAAACACTAAGTCTAAAGATATCCGTTGGATGGCGGCTGAGACCTTAGAAAAAATCGGACAAAGAAATCCCGAGGCGATCGCTAATTTGCAGAACATTATCGCAAACACTGAGTCTGAAGATATCCGTTGGCGTGTGGCGGCGAGTTTAGGGAGGATTGACCCGGGAAATTGTAAAGCGATCGCTGGGTTGGTCAATGTTATCACCACCACTGAGGATGAAAAAAACAGGATGTGGGCGGCTCAGAGTTTAGGGGAAATCAACCCAGGGAATCCCGAGGCGATCGCTGTTTTGGTTAAACTTATAGAAACTACTGAGGATGAAGATACCCGCTGGCGGTTAGCTTTGAGTCTGCCAAAAATCCTCACTACCCCCCAACAATATGCAGGGGTTGTCACCGCCTTAAAACACAACCTCAGCGATGGAGTTGACCAAAACAACTTTAAACGATTCCATCCATCCTACAACGTCCTCTGGAATTGTGCCGAAAATCTGCCCTATCCCGAATTTTACCAAGCATGGCACAATCCCCCCACCTCCCCCCATAGCGGCGAACCCTCTTTCGCCTCTCCCCTCACCTGCGAATCCCTGCAACACCTGCCCCTGTATTGCCTCAACGCCGACCTCCTCGCTGACGAAACCCGCGAACGGGAAATCGC
>NZ_JBIMLI010000304.1:0-1829 GCF_051859755.1 Limnospira sp. | reverse complement strand
TGGGTGCGTCCGCTCTAGTTTTGCTCTAACATCTCGTCAAAAACCCGCACCCACCCTACGAAGAGTGATTTTTAGCTCAACCGTAAGATATTGGGTAGGGTGGGTTAGGCGCGAGATAATTTTCAGCTAAAACAGTGAATCTCAAATCGCGCCGTAACCCACCACCCTCTGTTTTCCTTGACAATAGCGGTGGGTGCGTCCGCTCTAGTTTTGCTCTAACATCTCGTCAAAAACCCGCACCCACCCTACGAAGAGTGATTTTTAGCTAATGTAATGACAATTACATTTTACCCCATTTTGTCTCAAGAGCCATTATTTTCAGTTTAATCTGATTGATAATGATAACGTGCTTGTAAAAAATAAACCTTATTTCCTGTTACTTTGTAAACTAAACGATGCTCTAAATCAATGCGTCTTGACCAAGTATCTGCGGCAATATATTTTAGCGGTTCAGGTTTTCCTAACCCGGTAAACGGTTCACCATCAAGGATATCTGCGACTAAATCTAGGATTTTATCTCCTTTTTTGGGTTCAGTGCGATACCACCAAGCTAAATCTGCTTTAAAATCAGGACTAAATACAGGAAAATAACCTGAAATATGATCGTTAGGGGTTTCATTGGCTTGTTTTTTCTTTTTAGGACTCAATTCCTAACTCCTCTTTTAATTCATCTACCGTTTGAGGAGTTGCGGTGCTATTTTCTGACCATTCTAAAGCACGAAATAAACGTTTTGCATTTTCGGGCGATCGCAGTAAATAGACACATTCTAATAAACTCTCTAGCTCATCTTCGGCAATTAACGCCACATTTTTCTCATTGGGGCGCTTAATGACCACAATCTGACGCTGATCACACACTTCATCCAAAATAGTGGCTAAATTCATTCTCGCTTGAGAATAAGTGGTTTCTTTGCTTAACATCATTTTTGCTAGATAACTTCTACAACATTATTGTACAATACTAAGGGGTTCTTGATCCACTAATTCTGGTAAACTTCGATACTGATTCAGCCCGGCCATAAAATCACAACTGTCCCATCTAACCCCCTGTCAAAATCACTCCTTTTTCAATTTATGATGACCCTTACAGAACTACTCCCAGCCATTAAACAACTTTCACCCCTTGACAAAATTAAACTGATTCGTTTGTTGGCTGAAGAAATGGAATCACGAGAAAAAATTGCCCCTTTAGAACCCGGTAAAGCCTATAATTTACCAACTCCTTACAATAGTTTTGGTGCGGGGGCGATTCTGATGCAGGTCATAGAATCCAGTGATGAGGCTTAATGACAATGCGATTTTTTTACTCTACCACTGATTCATCTCAAAATGAATTTGATAGCCTGCCGCAAATCCCCATGATTATTCGGCGAGAGGGTCATACGGTTGAAGCCATTGGATTAGTTGATAGTGGTGCAACGGTAAACGTTATGCAATTAGATATGGGACAACAATTAGGGGCTGTCTGGGAAGACAACAAGGCAATCATTCAACTGACTGGTAATTTAGGAAAGCAACCCGCGATACCTTTGTTGGCAATGGTTTAAATTGGCGATATTCCACCGATTCAGTTGGTGTTTGCTTGGACAAAAAACCTCGATACATCTCTGATTTTAGGACAAACAAACTTTTTTATGGAATTTGAGGTGTGTTTTTACCGTTCCCGGATGGAATTTGAGGTTAAACCTAAGTTTCTATAAACGGTAGGGCGTGCATAATTCCTATCTGAAACCGGAAGGTAAACTATGACTAAACAAGTTCCCGAACCCAATGCCGAGTTACTATCCGCCGATGATGTTCATCAAGATGTGATGACCCTAACAACGGCA
>NZ_JBIMLI010000303.1:0-1842 GCF_051859755.1 Limnospira sp. | reverse complement strand
GGATTCACACCCCAGTTGAAGCGGGGAACGGAAGGCGTGAAGTAGAACCTACTACCAGAAGCGACCACTGCCAACTATCTATGATTAGGGAAACCGAATGTCCGGCTTTAACCATCGTAATCACTAAGTAGCAAAATAGGTTGATACGCTGCGTTCAAAAGAACAAGGGGAAAAGTAGGAGTTTGTCTGTACTACCTACACAGACCTTTAAAAGTACCCCGGTGGAAAGGACAAATCTAACGATAGAATGCCCGTATAAATGGAACGTTGTAACCCCTCTAAGACTCAGCCCACAACAAGGCAGTAGTGATAAGTGTAAACGCAAGGTGTGAGACGTTCGGGTATTAAATAGGGCTGAAATGCCATAAATCACTAGCCGGTGAGGATTCCAGCCCCGAGTTTGGATATAAGGAAACCTCTCCTGATAATCCTCATAACTGTTTATATGTCCCGACGCTTAGGGAACTAAGCAAGGCAGGGAACCCAAGGTCCTAAGCGAACTGAGAAATCACAGAGCAGAGGGTAACGGCGATAGCCACCCCTAGTTTTAGGACTCACAACCCTAGGACTAAAGCGGGGAACGGAAGGCTCCGAGGTGTAACCTAATACCGGAATCGAGACCACTGCCAACCATCCATGATTAAGGAAACTGAATGTCCGGCTTGAACCATCGTAATACACTAGCAGCGAAATAGGTGGACACGCTGCGCCCAAAAGGGCAAGGGGAAAAGTTGGGGGCTCTTACGACTACCTGCACAGACCTTTAAACTACCCCGGTTCTGAGGACAAATCTAACCATGGAATGCCCATATAAACGGAACGTTGTAACCCCTCTAATGCTCTGCCTATAAACAAGTGAGTAATGCTATTCACAAGGCAGTAGTGAAAAATGTAAGCGCATGGTTAGAGGGTGAAGGATGTGACCAGAAGCTAAAGCCCAATTGTCATGGTGGGGATATGCCCACAGGTCACGGTGTGGATATAGATACTGCGATTATTAGGAGTGTAGTGGCGAGAACGAGTTGAAAGACTACGTGCTGCATAAAGCTCTGAACATTGAAGTACGAAAGCAGGGGGTAGTAACCCTGTTCCGATGACAAAAGGGTATCCACATCAGGAGCCGTGTGATGGGAAACTATCAAGCAAGGTTTTGAATGGGAGGGGGTGAAGGTGACTTCACTCTCGACCCCTACCCCTGGAGGGTGAAGGATGCGACCAGAAGCCAATGCCCATCTGTAATGGCTGGGATATGCCCACAGGTCGCGGTGTGGATATAGATACTGCGATTAGTAGGAGTATAATGGCGAGAGCGAGTTGAAAGACTACGTGGTGCATAAAGCTCCAAAAGTTGAAGTAAGAAAGCAGGGGGTAGTAACTCTGTTCCTATGAAAAAGGGTGTCCACATCAGGAGCCGTGTGATGCGAAAGTATCAAGCACGGTTTTTAATGGGAGTTCGGGAAGGTGACTTCCCGTTCGACCCCTACCGATTTGTGCGCCCTTGGCCGATTGGGGAGGCAGCGAACTCATAATTCGCCTTCAGACTGGTTCGATTCCAGTAGGGCGCATTCCTGACAATACTTTATCCTGACTACTATCGCGTGATATCGCTCAAACCGATATTCGTACCGTTACACTCAAAATGCACTCCATTCAGTCTTAGCACACGGGACAATTAGTGCATATCCCTTAGCAACAAATTTTAATTATTGACGGGTTAATCAATAAGCACAACTTAATCAATCTGTCAAATACCCATATCACCCCCCAGCAATTCTCATTTTGGCGAAAACCTGTTCAAGTCCCCGATTAGGGGTCGAGAATGGAGTCGCCTCCATCCCCTCC
>NZ_JBIMLI010000302.1:0-1850 GCF_051859755.1 Limnospira sp. | reverse complement strand
GGCTGGCATTTTTGGTCTTCTTAGTCATCTCGTCCTCTCCATTATACGTCCTAACTTTCCTGTCTTGTGCTATATAACATCGTGACGCTGTGTCCTGTCGAGCCAAAAGGATGACTAAGACCCCACCGATACTTGACCCCCACCTGCCTGTGGGGACGTGAACCGAGTGCGTCGCTCTTTTTGTTCAAAAACGCTGACCCATCAACCTTTGTCGGATACCCTCAGCAATTTTCTGACCCAAATATTCTGGGATCAAGCTCTCATTGGGGCCAAGAAGATACAGAATCAGACGAGTGCGACCCCGCCAGACCAGCAAGTTAGCATTGACCACCAACAGGTCTTCCTGCCAGATGGCATACATCACCTTATAGAATAATCCCGGCTGGTTATCTGCTTCAATTAACAAAGCTGGTAGGTGGAACACCGGGTCAACATAAAACTCCGTAGCTACATCCTCTAAACCCGCATCCAGGTTAAACTCGACGGCCAGCATTTCTTCTACCTCAAAATGCCCCGCCAATGCTTCTCTAATCGCACGACAAACGTTATCTGACGTTTTTTCTGTGAGTGCCTTACCACCCCTCGATACCACCAGCTTAATGAATACCAGCATCGGCGGGTAGATTTGTCCATACAAACTAAGATTATGGATGGTTAACCCATAGGCAGCCAGAACTCCAAAAATATCGCTCAACAAAAATGATTGATTGCGATAGGCGAAGTGTAGGGCGCTTCTGCTCCCTTCTGGCTTAATCTCAATCACCGCTTGTGTAGTTTTATAAACATTGTAGGCCAATTTGAGATTTTGCAATTGAATCTCACTGCTAACAAATTGCTCATAAAACTGCGGAAACGCCCGATTGAAGCGCTTTAGAAGTTCTAACGTTGATGATTTTAAACCCGGAGCCATAATTGAGGATCAGGTACGGGAGATATACTATCTAGTAAAGACATCATCTATTACCTTAACCACGCCTGCATGGGTTTTTGGAAAAATTTCTTTAGCGGTTCTGATTCTACCTCAATGTCCAAAACGGCGGAACAAGAGGAATGCTCTATCGAGAACCAATCCTCTTGGTCCCAGGTAACTCGGCAACCAAACTCTCGGAATTCTCGGATTTTTTTCAGCACGGATCGGGACATTGATCTATATGAGCTAGAAGAACTCTGTAATGCTGTCGGTTGGTCCCGTCGCCCTCTCAGGAAGGTCAAAAAGGCTATTCAGCATAGCTTTTTGGTCGTTTCCATGTGGCAAATGCGGGGCAACCAACGACGGCTAATCGGTTTTGCTCGCGCTACTTCCGATCATGCCTTTAATGCTACCCTTTGGGATGTCGTGGTTCACCCAGACTTCCAAAACAAAGGTTTAGGCAAGGCTTTGATGCGTTTTATCATCAAAAAGCTTCGCAGCGATGATATTAGCAATATCACGTTGTTTGCAGACCCCCATGTGGTTGAATTTTATCGAAACCTAGGGTTTATCTCAGATCCCGAAGGGATCAAGGGGATGTTCTGGTATCCAGACTAGCCCATTTTTGACCCCAAAAATGGGCTTCAAGCCTCGCCCTTTTAGGGCGAGTATTGAGAGAATCCTACACCGACTCCCATGGTCAGACGGAACCTAACCCCAGATTTTTTCCTTGAGGAGATAAGCGCCTTAAGAGAATCAGGAGGGGCGGAAAGTTTTTCCCCCCTTTGGTGGGTAAAATCCCGTCGGGTATGGGAAATTTTACCATGAATCTGAACCCCCTTCAAAAGGGTAGGTCAGACAAGCTATAGCACAAAACAGAACAGTTAGGACGTATAATGGCAAGGATATCTACAGAAGACCCAAAATGCCAGCCCCCTAC
>NZ_JBIMLI010000301.1:0-1858 GCF_051859755.1 Limnospira sp. | reverse complement strand
TCCGAGGGCAGTATCTATAAAGTCCTCAAAACCAGTGTGGAGCAGTTAGCCGCACCCTTGCGACAGGCGTATTTAGAGTTAGGGATTGTGGCAGCGGATGTGCAAGTGTCGGAGGCGGCGTTAGTCAAGTTGTGGGGACGGCGGGGGGAGATGCCGGACTATCGGTTGCGGCAGTGGTTGACGGAGTTGGCGCAACGGGGGTTAGTGTTTGTGTCCGGGGAGTCGCCCTCGCGGTGGATGTCGTTGCATGACGTGCCGCAGAAGTATTTACGGGAACAGGTGCAGAATCCGGCGAGGTTGCATCGGGACTGGTTGCAGAGTTATGGCGGCTTGGCTACGGGGTTGCGACTAGCTACCCTCTTGGGTTACAGTAGGCTGATAAAGGCCGTAGGCATAGGCATCAGCCCCGACGGGTAACGGGTAATTTCCGGTTCATGGAATAGCACCCTGAAACGGTGGGACATTGGGTGCATTCATTTTCGATGCTGATTCCGTCAGATGGAGTGAATTACTCGCCAGAGGGAGAGACCGGGATCGCAAAACTTGCCAAACTTAATGGAGGGATATACTCATGAGTACCTTAGATACTTGTAAGAATTGTGGCAAATCAGTAAGTTCAGAACTTACATCATGTATTCACTGCGAAGCGGTACGCTGTCGAATCTGTAAACAATTAGATAAATGCTATTCCACTTCTGGCATGGACGATGGAGCGCTTAGTATTTCGATTTGTAGTCGATGTTTACAAGATATTAAATCAGCAAAACCAAAATCAACAAATTTTTTGAGTGAATGGCGGTGTGAGCTTTGTGGATATACTAACAAGGAATCTACATCATGGAGGTTTAAAAAATATCAGCCAAGATGTCCTTATCGACCCCAAAGAGATCTAGGATATAATAATAGGGAATACGGTTTTTTAACCCAAAAAAATGTTCAACGATACTACCATAGTTGGAATGAAAATAGCAATAATCCCAACGCACATATAAAAATGTTCTTAGGAGATTATTTCTCCTTGTATGATTCATGGTTATACGACGGTTTGCCTAACTCATTATCATGTTCAAATTGTGGACATGCCCAAAAAGTCGATAAATTATTTTATCCAGCTAAGTTGAAAGATTTTGAATGTGCCTACTGTCGGCAATATGGTAGTCTGGAAAGCATGAGTGTCCTAGTACGTCCTTGTATAAAGTATGAGTCTAGTTACAATTACACTACTCGCAGAGGTGATACTTTGACTTGTCACATATGTGATGAGGTTCGTTTAATACATAATAGTTGCTTGAAATATTGTGAAAAGCCTACATCAAACTCAGTCAGAATAGAAAGCAATAATTATGAAATCTGGAGTGTTGAACAGGTTTTAAGCCGAGCAGATGAAATTGAAAAATTAGTACAAAATCGTATAAAAAAAAGCCAATTCGTTGACCGAATTCCAGAATTTGTTAAATGGCTGCTACTAGGGTTAATAATCGCTGCTATTTACTCCTGGGGGTGGATAGGATTACTGGTTTCTGTGATAGCAATATCTGCTTTTAGTTTTTGGTTCTTTCATTAGCAAACATATTTTAATTGAATTCTCATAAAAGCCGTTTTCGGTTCATTCGATAAAACCCTGAAACTGTGGGATTTGGAGACGGGGGATGTGTTAGCCACCTTTACCGGGGAAGGTGCGATGTATTCCTGTGCCATTGCCCCAGATGGGGTGATGTTGATGGCGGGGGATGAAGGGGGGCGGGTGCATTTTCTGCGGTTAGAGGGGTTGAGGGGTTAAAATCACTGTGGACTATCTAATTTTGTTAGAATTACCGAAATATATCAACTGATTCACTCATGGAAATTGCCAAAGTCT
>NZ_JBIMLI010000300.1:0-1875 GCF_051859755.1 Limnospira sp. | reverse complement strand
TGGATAACACGGGTTACTAATGAAACTTCAGTCAATCAGTCTAACCCATCCCCGGCGTACATTGTACAACAAGCGGTCGGGTTGGACTCGTATTGCTTTACCTCTAAGCAGAAGGCGATCGCTTTTTTAGTTTCCGTCCCCTGACGGGGAATTGGTAGGGTTGGACCGACCAGATCCTCAGTCTGGTCTGCGGGTGCCAACTCCTCCGGGGTTTCCGTCCCCTGACGGGGAATTGGTAGGGTTGGACAAAAATAATCGGGGACAAGCGAGTGAAAACCGTTTGGTTAGAGTTTCCGTCCCCTGACGGGGAATTGGTAGGGTTGGACCCTTCATCGTATCTCGAAGATATTGCTGCTAGAAAGCGTTTCCGTCCCCTGACGGGGAATTGGTAGGGTTGGACTACCGGTACCGCTATTATTTTGAATCAATTACGCACTTTGCTGCATGGGTTTCCGTCCCCTGACGGGGAATTGGTAGGGTTGGACTATGACAGCTTATCTCCTGAACAGCAAGCTGAAATTGATACCAAGTTCGGTTTCCGTCCCCTGACGGGGAATTGGTAGGGTTGGACATATAAAGAACCTTCCCTTTCAAATCGTACAATCCAGGAATACCTGTTTCCGTCCCCTGACGGGGAATTGGTAGGGTTGGACCTTATTACCTAGTAACGGAGTGCCAGCCAATTGAACCGGGTTTCCGTCCCCTGACGGGGAATTGGTAGGGTTGGACTCTTTGGGGCCTCGACAGGTACAAATAGTCCCCTTGATCGCTTACTTGTTTCCGTCCCCTGACGGGGAATTGGTAGGGTTGGACCCTGAAGGAAGAGGTGGCTCCGTGCCCCTTGCCCGATGTAGGGTGTTTCCGTCCCCTGACGGGGAATTGGTAGGGTTGGACCTCTTTTTTTTGAAGATTTTGGAACGGGATCATGAAAAATAATACAAGTTTCCGTCCCCTGACGGGGAATTGGTAGGGTTGGACAGTTCTGATAACACCCTGAATCGACAGGGATAGTGAGTCAGTTTCCGTCCCCTGACGGGGAATTGGTAGGGTTGGACTCGGAAGGTTGCCCTACCAAGGGCGCCAACCGATACAAGGTGTTTCCGTCCCCTGACGGGGAATTGGTAGGGTTGGACCACAGGAAGAACAATTCTTGTTTTCGGAGCACCAAAAATGCTCTGGTTTCCGTCCCCTGACGGGGAATTGGTAGGGTTGGACAATATGGATTGGGTATATTTTTACCCATGCCCAACCATGAAGGTTTCCGTCCCCTGACGGGGAATTGGTAGGGTTGGACTCGTAGAGTACATAAATCAAGGTGACGAATAAAATGTGACAGGTGGTTTCCGTCCCCTGACGGGGAATTGGTAGGGTTGGACGAGGAAGGGTTTGAATTAGACTTGACCATCAAAGATGAAAAGGGTTTCCGTCCCCTGACGGGGAATTGGTAGGGTTGGACTGCAGATAGCAGTCCAGCTTCTCCTCCCGGAGGACTATCTCCTGTTTCCGTCCCCTGACGGGGAATTGGTAGGGTTGGACAGAAGGGACTTCACTTTCAATGCTCTTATGTGGTCTCCTACAGGTTTCCGTCCCCTGACGGGGAATTGGTAGGGTTGGACGTTGGACACCCACAAATTCCATCGAGGAATGCATCGTAGAAGTTTCCGTCCCCTGACGGGGAATTGGTAGGGTTGGACAATTAGTTTTTGTCTTTCTTGATATATAGATGTTTCGGGCGTTTCCGTCCCCTGACGGGGAATTGGTAGGGTTGGACCAGAAGACATCTGGAATCTGGGAGATTCCAATGTAAAAGGAGTTTCCGTCCCCTGACGGGGAATTGGTAGGGTTGGACCCTATACCTTTGGAAACGTTGCAGTA
>NZ_JBIMLI010000299.1:0-1906 GCF_051859755.1 Limnospira sp. | reverse complement strand
ACAGGCTATGGGAAAACCTCAATATGGGAGTGATTTATATAGTTTAGGGGTGACTTGTTTATACCTGCTAACCCAAGCCAGTCCGTCAGATTTATATGACCCCTTAGAAGCACAATGGGTGTGGCGGGAGCATTTAAATGGCAATCATGTGAGTGATAAATTAGGCGAAATCTTAGACCGTTTGGTTGAGACAGTCTTTAAAAAACGCTATCAATCTGTAGCGGAAGTTTGGGAAGATTTACGGCGATATTATGGGAAATCGCCCAACCCAACAAGTCCTCAAACCGTCATCCCAGAGACTGTTAAACAGACTCCCAATACAACTGGCAAACCGGTAACCCAGAAGTTTGAATTTGATATCGTTACGGTCAATTCAATGGGTCGAGAAATTAACCGTCGTCCCGGTCAGGCTGAATGTATTATCGAAGACCTGGGAAACGGTGTAACCCTGGAGATGGTGCTAATTCCGGGGGGAACCTTTATCATGGGTGCGCCGAGTGGTGAAGCTGGAAGTTCTAATACTGAAAGACCCCAACATCGAGTCACGATTAAACCCTTCCTCATGGGGAAATATCCGGTTACCCAAGAACAATGGCGACAAGTGGCTAGTTTCCCCAAACTCCAACGGGACCTGAGCCTAGACCCCTCAAGATTTAAAGGATTAAATCTTCCCGTTGAAAGAGTTTCATGGTATTATGTAATCGAGTGGTGCGCCCGCCTCTCGAAAAGAATCGGCAAACCCTACCGATTGCCCAGTGAAGCCGAGTGGGAATATGCAGCCCGCGCCGGAACCACTAGCCCCTTTCACGTCGGTGATACGCTGACGACGGGTCTCGCCAACTACAATGGCAACTACACCTATAGCTCGGGACCGAAGGGAGCCTACCGCGAACAAACCACCCCCGTCGGCAAATTTCGACACGCCAACGCCTTTGGCTTGTATGGTATCCACGGGAATGTTTGGGAGTGGTGTGCTGACCCCTGGCACGACAGCTACACTGGTGCGCCCTCGGATGGTGGTGTGTGGGATGGTAACGATAATCCTTCTCAAAACCCTGTTGAACGTTTAGTCAAGCTTTTGAAAAACGAAGAAAGGCGCGTGCTGCGCGGCGGTTCGTGGAGCAGCCATCCCGGAAACTGCCGTTGTGCCTTCCGCCACTGGCTCGTCCCGGACTTCCTCGGCAGCAACTACGGTTTTCGGGTGGCTTGTGCCCCCCCAGACTCTTAGCTCTTAGCGCTTTTGCGGTTTTGCCCTTTACCCTGCTAGCCATTTAGCCTTTTAAGCGATCGCAGCGAGCCATTTTTTATATTGCCCCAATTTTACACCATAAATCTGGATTTGTGTGTAAAGAAATGTTAAATTTAAATTGCCCGAGTGTAAACAACAACGATGTCCAGCCCCGAATTACCGATTATTCAGAATGTAGGTTGGGTGAAGCGCAGCGAAACCAAACTTCCCCCGGCGAAACCGGGTTTCTGTGAAAAAGCGGGTTAATTTTCGTCATTTATAGTAATGTAGTATGTAGGTTGGGTGAAGCGCAGCGAAACCAAACTTCCCCCGGCGAAACCGGGTTTCTGTGAAAAAGCGGGTTAATTTTCGGCATTTATAGTAATGTAGTATGTAGGTTGGGTGAAGCGCAGCGAAACCAAACTTCCCCCGGCGAAACCGGGTTTCTGTGAAAAAGCGGGTTAATTTTCGGCATTTATAGTAATGTAGTATGTAGGTTGGGTGAAGTATGTAGGTTGGGTGAAGCGCAGCGAAACCAAACTTCCCCAGCCGTGATCAATCAGGTTTCTGTGAAAAAGCGGGTTAATTTTCGGCATTTATGGTAATGTAGTATGTAGGTTGGGTGAAGCGCAGCGAAACCAAACTTCCCCCGGCGAAACCGGGTTTCTGTGAAAAAGC
>NZ_JBIMLI010000298.1:0-1926 GCF_051859755.1 Limnospira sp. | reverse complement strand
ACCAACATAATCACCTTACCCAAAAATCTTAGTCGTAGGTTGTAGGTAAAGCTATCTGTTAGGGGTAAAGTAGTTCTGGGTATTATCTGGACATGATAGGGTAAGCATTCATATAAACCCGTAATTAGACTGTTGCAGTTAGACTGTTGGCACTTGACCTAATGAAAAAATTGACATTTAATGAGACTGTTGCAGTTAGACTGTTAGCAAAAAATACATAGACACCCCCTACAGTCAGAAACCATAGGGGGTGATTAAGTTATTGGGGTATGTGGTTAGCTGTTAGGCTGTTAGGCTGTTAGGTGTTAGGGCTTACGCCAACCATCATCATCAATATCATCTCTGTTGATTGGGAGATGGGGTGATTGCTTTTTATCTTCTATAGCACTAGTCAATACGGTTAGGACGCAGCCTTGAGAACAGAATCCATGGCATCATGGAGAGAATCAAACTGCGTCCTAACCACCTTGACTAATGCTATAGTGCCTTTCGACGCCGACAAAATCTCTACGCCAAAACGCCATCAGGACTCGAGCGAGCACTCTCGGTACAGCGTTTAATCCATAATTGGGTTAGACCGCGATGGTCGAGTTGGGAGACTCCTGCCATGGCGCTCGGTTTCGCCTCACGAGCGGTGAGTGTTGGCCCAAGGCTTTCTCTGAGGAGCTTTCGAGACTTGCCACCTTAAGTGACCAGTACCGTCAAATTAGGAGCCGTGTGCTGGGAAACTCGCAAGCACGGTTTTGTATGGGAGGGGGAGATGGCGACATCTCTCTCGACCCCTACTCAAATAGTCTCACGTTGGGTGCATCTCAGTTAAGAAATGAGTAATTGTACTTAGTGCAACCTTCACCCACAGCCCTACATAATGAGCGAAGCACCACTCACCCTCCCTCTACTCATGGATTCTCAGAAACCAGCTCAACTCCAGCAACACCTTGACGCGATTGCGGCCATTCTCTACAGCGAAGCTAACCCTGCTGAACTCACCGCCCTTGAAGCCATTGAGAAGAGTGTTCGTGCTCTTACTCAAGAACACGTCTTGCCTCAACTAGGAGTTTTTTTATCGACCAGGCAACAGACCGCCACAGCGGAAAACAACTCACCCTGACCAGTATCCTCGGTAAACTCACCCTCACTACCGCTCAAGGTCAACAACTGCAAGTGAAGCCAGGGACTCGTTGGAGTCCATACTTTGAGAAGTGTTGCTTGCTCGTTAGTGCTAATAACGCTTACCAACGAGCCGAAGAGGATATCACGATACTGACCGGGATGAGCATCTCCCACAGTACGCTCCAACGCCTTGTACAGCGAGAGGACTGGTGTGAGGTGGAGATAACTGACCCCCCACACGGAACTGAGCCTAGATGGAGGAATGGTTCGCCTGCCCACTGAGGAGAGTCAACCCTGTGAGTGGAGAGAATACAAAGGGTTAAATGTTCATGAGCAAGGGGGTGTAGCGTTCTTTAAAGATAATCAAGGACTACTGGAGTGGGGTGAATGCCCAACCCCTAGGGGAGCAGTTTACCTGTCTTGGAGATGGTCATGAGGGGGTGTGGAACATTGTCAGTGAGATGGGGACATCACAGCAACGGATGGAAGTGCTCGATTGGTATCTAATAATGGAAAATGCCAACAAGGTGCAAGGAACACCGGCTCAACAGTCGCAGATGCGAGCACTGCTATGGCGAGGAGAGACCCAGAAGGCAATTGAGTATCTACGCCCAGAGCCATGTCGGGGAGCGACGGGGTTTATCAATTACTTAAAGCATCACCAGACTAGGATTATAGACTACCAGGCTGGGCAGGAAGCGGGGCAATCGATTGGTTGGGGTCGGGTGGAGTCGTTGGTGAAACAAATTGGGATGAGGGTGAAGTTGCCGGGGGCACAATGGCGAAGGGAGAATGTGCCGAAGGTGTTGAGGC
>NZ_JBIMLI010000297.1:0-1928 GCF_051859755.1 Limnospira sp. | reverse complement strand
AATGCCGCATTTTCTGTGAAGCCGGGTGATACTGTTATGCTCACTATTGGCGCTAGTAAACTACAAGCTATTGCCGAATCAGTTGCTGATATTTCAGTGACCTTGGTTGAGCTGGTCACTGTAGATTAAATAGTTGGGGGATAATCCCCCTTTTTTCGGAATCTTTATTATGACTAATTTCAATATTTACTCTAGTAAATTTGGGCAATCAACCGATGACTTGCCAGAAGCTGAAGTTAATCTGTATTTAACTAATGAACGGATACAAGCAGTTATTGACTCAAATACTAATTTCGCGCCATCCGGTCACGGTCATATATGGGGCGACATCAGTAGTGCGCCTGCTACCGCAACCAGGTGGCCTACTTGGTCTGAAGTTACAAGTAAACCGACAACGTTTACTCCATCAGAGCATACACATTCAAACATTACATTAACCGCAGGAGATGGTTTATCAGGAGGAGGAACATTAGCAGCTAATAGAACAATTAATGTAGATTCAACTGTAGTAAGAACTACAGGCAATCACACTTTCACAGGAATTAAAACATTTAACATAATAAATAATCCCGTATATTTTTTAAATAATGAAAGTTGTTTTGATAAAAATATGCTTATTAATTTTAATGTTTGGAGGGGGTTTGACATACGCCGGATAGGGTCTACTGCTGGTTCGGCAAGTTTAGTACTAAATAGTAGAGTTGGAGGAAATAGCTGGGCGTTTTCTCATCAGGGAAATTATTCTATGCGACTTGAAGCAGAGGCTAATCCTAGAGTATTTATATATCATGGTATTAATTTTCTTGAAAGTAATGTTTGGCGAGGTGCTCCTAGCGATAGATATGCAATACACTTATATAACGGGCAGACATATTTTATGAAGCACTCAACTCTTTCATCATCTGGAGTACATACTAGATTTAGAGTAGGAGGCACAAACGTATCTTTGATTAACGATAGTGGAGATTATGTTAAAGGTTCTTCGGATATGAGATTTACAACAGTTTTTAATGAGAGTATTAATAGCTTAGATGGACTTCAAAAATTATATTTAATTAAATTTAAATATAATGAGTTAGCAGCCATGGATTTTCTACACAATAAACTAAAATCGGTTTAATCGCACAAGAAGTTCAAGAGCACTACCCCGATGCAGTTTAAGTGGTTCAAAATGACCACACAGATAGCCCTGAAGTTGACGACAAAAAAATAGATTATCTGACGATTCTTTATGAAAAATTAGTTCCTTTATTAGTGGCAGGGATTCAAGAATTATCTCACAAATTAGACGCACTAGGTAAACCCACAGCATCTACAAATGGTAATATCAGTAATTTACCGACAAGCCCTATCGGTTTAAGTGTAGGTGATTTATGGTGTGACACGGATAACGATAATGTAATCAAGCAGGTGAGATCATGTCTAACAAATATGATATATCTGAAACTAATTGGTTTTTAGCTTACAACCAATATTTTATCAAAGAGGATGATACCTCACACGGAGGTAAACGATTGCCAGATATATCAGGTAGCAAATTTGTAAGGATATTATTTGATGCAGACCAAGTTTCTACTTACTGGAAAATGGCGGGTTGGTTGAAATTTTACACATACAATGATATGAAGCAGAATATGATGGTTAAACGTGAAACTATTTGGCTAAATGAATATCAAATAATTGAATCACCACCATATAGTAATTTTTACGCAATCTTTGAACCCTTGGAGAGGATTAAATGGTTTACCCTTTATTTTTGGAGATTAATGCAATGAGTATAATCATACTAGAGGTGATGTTATTGATAACTGTTATTGTTGATTTTGGCATTTATTGATAGGCAATAACATAGGGGTGAACTGATTATGTTGGTATCGGTTTCTGCTCGGTAATTGTCACCAGTTGAAAAGTTGTTTAGGGGTATCGGG
>NZ_JBIMLI010000296.1:0-1984 GCF_051859755.1 Limnospira sp. | reverse complement strand
CCGACAGTCCCGGACGAAGCCAGAAATAAACATCAATATCCGGCTATGTCCGGTTTTGTTTAAGTTTTATAGAGCAGCAGCAGCCTATCTGTAATATCATATACCCGGCGTAAACCCGCGCCTACAAATATTTATGACCCGATCGCTGGTCATTGGTGACGTAGCAAAACTGGTCACTGGTCACTTTTCGCGGTTTAATTATAAAGACTGTCGTTGGATTGTCGGATCACCCAACTATGCTGATTACACTGTTACTGTATGTTATTCTTGGTGGAACCTACCTGGTGGTGGCTCCTGGGGCTTTGTACTTTTACCTGAAAAGTCGCTGGTATGTAGCTGGTTCCGTAGAGCGGTTACTGATGTACTTTCTGGTTTTCTTTTTATTTCCAGGGCTGATTTTGCTGTCACCATTCCTAAATTTTCGTCCCCAACCCCGACAAATTGAAAGCTAATGCGACGAATTGATGTAATTGGGATTGGGATTGGCATTTTTGTAGCCGGAGGTCTGTTGTACTGGGTTTTTCAGTTATCAGGCTTTGATAGTAGCAAGGCGGGAATTTGGAGTCAGGCGATCTTGGTGGGAGGGTTAGTCCTGTGGCTACTCACCTACCTATGGCGCGCCGTCACCCAGACCATGACCTATAATCAACAGCTCAAAGATTACGAGGAAGCGGTGATTGAGAAGCGCATAGCGGAAATGACACCGGAACAACTCCAACAACTTCAGGCTGAAGTTGAGCAAGAAAAACAGCAAAAATCTGTCCATCGGGAGTCTGGGTCTGTAGATGAGCAATCAAAAAGCTAACCGGACTATCCCCACATATTCGAGTTTGAAATGATCTCAGTTTCTGAATGTTTCCAAAAGTTGCGCTCTGAGAGTCCAGCTAATGGCGATCGCCGCCAATGTGCGCTGATTCCATTTATCACAGCCGGAGATCCCGATTTAGATACTACCGCTAAAGCCCTCCAGGTTTTAGATAAAAATGGAGCAGACCTGATCGAGTTAGGGGTTCCCTACTCTGACCCCTTGGCTGATGGTCCAGTTATCCAAGCTGCTGCTACCCGTTCCTTAAATCGGGGAACTCGACTAGATGGGGTTTTGGAGATGCTGAAAACTGTTAGCCCTACTATCAAGGCTCCGATTATCTTATTTACTTATTACAATCCCATTCTGTATCGGGGGATTCCTGAGTTTCTCGCACAGATTAAGGATGCTGGGGTCAAGGGGTTAGTGGTTCCAGATTTACCCCTAGAAGAGGCTGAGATTCTCCTATATCCAGCTAAGGAACAGGGGATTGAATTGGTGTTGTTGGTGGCTCCTACCAGTTCCCCCGATCGCATTGAGGCGATCGCTCGTCAGTCCCAGGGTTTTATTTACCTGGTCAGTGTTACCGGAGTTACCGGAATGCGATCGCAGGTTCAGACCCGGGTTGAGGATTTACTTAAACAAATGCGCTCTCTCACCGATAAGCCTATTGGTGTGGGGTTTGGTATTTCTCAACTCGAACACGCCAAACAAGTTCGCTCCTGGGGGGCTGATGCTGTGATTGTGGGAAGTGCTTTTGTGAATCGACTGGCGGCGGCTTCCCCAGAACATGGGTTAGAGGCGATCGCCACTTTTTGTCAGAGTTTGAGAACCGCTATTGATGAGGATTAATCCATAGAAACCTCCCCAATAGTAGAGCATCACCATGTCGCCAAAAGAAAAAGGCTAGAAGTTGTAGTGCTCCCATAAACACTCAGCTTCCGGCCTTTTGAAACCCTCGTAATGTGCCTTTCTCTTATGATCATGGCAGGTTTCTTGTCAAACGGCAAGGGGTCTGTTGCAATTACCCACTTTTTCTCGTTCGCTCTAAATTACCGCCAAAGAAAAAGGTCGGAAGTGCAGTGTTCCCATAAACACTTATCTGATACATTTACGCGGCATTTTTCCGGTTGTTCCCGGACAATGCGACGATAGCACTATTACCCGTTAAGGTAACAG
>NZ_JBIMLI010000295.1:0-2001 GCF_051859755.1 Limnospira sp. | reverse complement strand
CCCTAATCATGGATGGTTGGCAGTGGTCGCATCTGGTAGTAGGTTCTACTTCACGCCTTCCGTTCCCCGCTTCAATCCTGGGGTTGTGATTCCCAAAATTGGGGGTGGCTATCGCCTTTACTCTCTACTCCCTGATTTCTCAGTTTGTTTATGACCTTGAGTTCCCTGCCTTGCTTAGATTTCTCCAAGCGTCGGGACATATAAACAGTTATGGGGATGGTCAGGAGTGCGCTCCTTATATTCAACCGAGGGGTTGAAATCCCCACCAGGCGGTTATTTCAGGTATTGCAACCTTATTTCATGCCTGAACGTCTCGCACGTGTATTTTGAGTGTAACGGTACGACTATCGGGTTAAAGCAATTCCCGCGATAGTAGTCAGGATAAGGGTTTAAGTTAAATCGGGATGACAGGATTTGAACCTGCGACATCCTGCTCCCAAAGCAGGCGCGCTACCAAGCTGCGCTACATCCCGTTGTACTCAAACCTCTCCATTATAGATCAGCTGACACCTATATGTCAATAGGCATTGGATGATATCAGCAATTCTCATTTGATAAAAAAGCGACTCAAGGACGGAAAATGGGGTACTGTAAGGACATCCAAGAGCCAATAGGGTCAGAGCCGTTGGAAAAACATGAGTTGTTTGACACAATCGTCAGTTCTTTTCGCCAGCGTTTGTCCTCGTTACCGGACAAGCCTACTGGTAAGAATAGCCACTATGGGATGGAAGACGCAGCCAATCGCGCGTTTAGTGTGTTCTTCACTCAAACCCCATCATTCCTTGCCTATCAACGCACGATGGAAGGCAACAAAGGCAAGAGCAATGCTCAAAGCTTGTTTGGGGTTCATCAAATTCCCGGCGACAACCACATCCGGGATTTTTGGGCGACAGTGTCACCAGACCACATCTTTCCGGTCTTTGAGGATATCTTGCCGGTGCTCGAAGTCCAGGGGCAGTTGGTAAAATTCCGTTCTATTGTCAACAGTCTGTTAGTGGCGTTGGATGGGACTGAATATTTGAGTTCGGAGAAAATCCACTGCCCCCAGTGCTCGACACGCACCTATAAGTCTGGGGCAACCCATTACTTCCATGGGGTGGTGACTGCGGTCATCGTTTGTCCAGGACAAAAGCATCTGATTCCCTTGGTTCCTGAATTTATCGTGCCCCAAGATGGTCATGACAAGCAGGACTGTGAGACGGCGGCAGCCAAACGGTGATTATCGCGGCAAGGGGAACGTATCATTAGATGGAACGTTACGGTCTTAGGGGATGACCTGTATTGTCACCAACCCTTGTGTGAGCAATTTCTAAAGCACCAACTCAACTTCATCCTCGTCTGTCGTCAGGAGTCCCACACCACCCTCCATGAACACCTTGATGGCATTGAGCTACCCACAGTCACAACCCTTGGTTGGACCGGGAAAGTCGAGGAAACCTATACCTACCGCTATCTCAACGCCGTGCCGCTCAGAGACAGTGATGATGCCCTGTTGGTCAACTGGTGCGAACTCACCGTCACCACTGCCGATGGCCAGGTGAGCTATCACAATGCCTTTGCTACGAATTATCCCCTCAGTGAGGAAAATGTCGCAGAAGTCGTGCTGGCAGGGCGAACCCGGTGGAAGGTGGAAAATGAAAACCACAACACCCTCAAGACCAAGGGCTACAATCTGGAACACAATTTCGGCCATGGTAAGCAGCATCTTTCCTCTTTACTGGCAACCCTTAATATCCTCTCTCTGCTCTTCCATACCTTCCTCGAACTGAGTAGGGGTCGAGAGAGATGTCGCCATCTCCCCCTCCCATACAAAACCGTACGTGAGACTTTCACCTCATACGGCTCCTAGCCTGACTGTGTTATGGTCGAAAGAGAAGTCACCTTCCCCAACTCCAATTCCAAACCGTGCTTGCGAGTTTCCCAGCACACGGCTCCTGATGTATAGCACAAGACAGAACACTTAGGACGTATAATGGAGAGGACGAGATGACTAAGAAGACC
>NZ_JBIMLI010000294.1:2001-2078 GCF_051859755.1 Limnospira sp. | reverse complement strand
GTTGGGTGGAGGTACGGAACCCAACACCACCATCTCTCCGTTATATTGGGTTTCACCCAACACCACCATTGTTGGGT
>NZ_JBIMLI010000294.1:0-1906 GCF_051859755.1 Limnospira sp. | reverse complement strand
TGGGTGAAACCCGAGCAACAAAGAGCGATCGCTTATTTAAGTAGGTTGGGTGGAGGTACGGAACCCAACACCACCATCTCTCAATGATGTTGGGTTTCACCCGAGCTACCTCTGTTGGGTGAAACCCGAGCAACAAAGAGCGATCGCTTATTTAAGTAGGTTGGGTGGAGGTACGGAACCCAACACCACCATCTCTCCGTTATGCTGGGTTTCACCCTCGTTTCACCCAACCTACAAATGTTGGGTGAAACCCGAGCAACAAATGTTGGGTTTCACCCAACCTACAAAGAGCGATCGCCTTCCAGTTGCTGTAAGCGAGCCTCCAATTCCCGCAGCCGCGTTTCCGCTAACTCCGCCCGCTGACGCTGTTGTTCGGCTTCCTGACGCTGTTGTTCAGCCTCCAAGCGCTGCTGTTGGGCTTCCTGACGCTGCTGTTCAGCTTCCAAGCGCTGCTGTTCCGCGATTTTGGCTAACTCTGTGGGGGTGAGAAATCGCTGACCATCAGGACGATAGATGGTGAACTGCTCGTCAATCAGTTCAAAGCGAATCCCTAACCGGGGACTCGTCCAGTTTTCCGCCTGCTCAATCAGTTCCAGGGAACCGGTTTGATTGCGTATCCACCCATGAAAATCAAAACGGTCTGGGTCGAAGATATAATATTCTTCCACCCCATAGCGATCGTAAAACTGCTGTTTCTTCACCATCTCCTTGAGACGATTTCCTGGGGAGAGAATTTCAAACACCACTTGGGGAGGGATATTCCCTTCTTCCCATTGTTTATAGGAACCGCGATCGCCTTTTGGTCGCCCGAACACCACCATTGCATCAGGTGCTTGTCGCAGTTTATTATTGCCTTCCATGGGATACCAGAGCAAATCTCCCGCTATAAAGACATTCGGATCATCATCAAACAGAATCTCCAAATTCTCTTTAATGACTACAATCCAGCGAAACTGGCGGGTATTTTCAGCCATGGGATTTCCATCAGAATCAGGGTAGATGACCTTTGTGGGTTGTGTGGGTTGAGGGGTAGTTACCATAAAATTAGACCTCTCAATTATTGAACTGGAATACACCATTGAGTCGGTGTCTATAGTTGGCTAACATTTTAGCTGATTTTTTCGTCAATAGTTAAGTCGGTTGGGTGGAGGTACGGAACCCAACACCACAAATGTTGGGTGAAACCCGATCCACAAATGTTGGGTGAAACCCGAGCAACTCCACTAAAACCCTACCCTCCACAACCGCACCACCCCATCATCACTCCCAGAAGCCAGGGTTTGACCATCAGGACTGAAGCTGACGCTATACACAGTGCTTGTATGTCCGGTGAGTTGGCGCAGTTCCCGTCCGGTAGCCACATCCCACAGTCGCACTGTGTTATCCCAACTCCCAGAAGCCAGGGTTTGACCATCTGAACTGAAGCTGACGCTATTCACACTGCTTGTATGTCCGGTGAGTTGGCGCAGTTCCCGTCCGGTAGCCACATCCCACAGTCGCACGATGTTATCATAACTCCCAGAAGCCAGGGTTTGACCATCTGGACTGAAGCTGACGCTTCTCACCCAGTTTGTATCTCCGGTGAGTTGGCGCAGTTCCCGTCCGGTAGCCACATCCCACAGTCGCACTGTGTTATCCGAACTCCCAGAAGCGAGGGTTTGACCATCAGGACTGAAGCTGACGCTCCACACAGTGCTTGTATGTCCGGTGAGTTGGCGCAGTTCCCGTCCGGTAGCCACATCCCACAGTCGCACGATGTTATCATAACTCCCAGAAGCCAGGGTTTGACCATCTGGACTGAAGCTGACGCTTCTCACCCAGTTTGTATCTCCGGTGAGTTGGCGCAGTTCCCGTCCGGTAGCCACATCCCACAGTCGCACTGTGTTATCCCAACTCCCAGAAGCCA